>CAMOUF010000078.1 GCA_946626395.1 uncultured Clostridia bacterium | reverse complement strand
CTGGCCCTTGCCATGGTGCTGCCATTTGTCACCGGCCAGATTCCCGAAATCGGCTCCATGCTTTGCCCCATGCACATCCCGGCGCTGCTGTGCGGGTTTCTGTGCGGCTGGCCCTGGGGGCTGGCTGTGGGCTTTATCGCGCCGCTTTTACGGTCGGTGCTCTTTGGCATGCCCGCCCTGTTTCCCGCGGCAGTGGCCATGGCCTTTGAGCTGGCGGTTTATGGCGGCATGGCGGGGTTTCTTCGGCAGAAGCTGCCCCATAAAAAAGGCGTGATTTATGCCGTGCTGCTTTTCTCCATGCTGGCGGGGCGCATCGTATGGGGCGCTGTGAGGGTCATCCTGGCAGGGCTGTCGGGCAGCACGTTCACCTGGGCGCTGTTCCTGGCGGGAGCCGTTACCAATGCCATTCCCGGCATTATTTTACAGCTTGTCCTGATCCCTGTTCTGGTCGTTGCCATGGAGCGGGCGGGGCTTTCGTTGAACAAAAACTGATTATTTCAGTGCCTTACTCAGTGAAGGAGCAGATACAGAATGAAAATGATCAGCCCGATGAGCAGCAGGATTTTTACCGTGGCTTTCCAGAAGAAGGGCACGTTGAAATCCATATTCGCGTAGGAAGCGTTCAGCCGATAATCCAGGATCGGCTCCAGCACGGCCCGCTGCTTTGGCAGCGGGTCTTTTTCCGCTGCGGAAGAATCTCCCAGCACCATGGTCCAGCGGTCTTTCCCGTTATACGCCGGCCATGGAAGCTGCTCGTTTCCGGGGTTTCCGGTTTCAGCGAACCGGACCCACTGATCCTGCACCTGGCGGGACAGGTTCTGATCCGCTATCTCCCCGGTATAAATGGTATCCGATACATTGCCAAACACATAGGAAAGCTCCACCGCGTGACAGGCCCGGAGGAAGGGCAGACGGGAACGCTTCTTCCAATAATACATGAAAGCCTTCCCGCCGTTGCGGCTGTGCTCCTCCGCCTGCCGGACCGCGGGAAGCCGAAACATGATTTCTGTGAAGAACCCGGCGATCTTCCACAGGCTGTAGCCCGAATTCATCTTCATATACTGACGCACCCGCTGGCTGTCCTCGGGCTTGAGCAGGCGCAGGTTATTTTCATACTGAATGGGCATGCCCAGGCGGAAAGGAACAAATCCGCCCACCTCGTTGATCCAGTAGTTTGCTTCATCCGCGTTGGTGCCGATCAGGATATCGGTATCCACGGTTCTCCCTTCCCGATAAGGCGCATAGGGATCATCGGGGATCAGGACGCCATCCCGCTGGGGAAAATTATTATAAAAGTTTACTTTTTCATTGACCTTCATCAATTCGCCTTCGCTTAAAAGCATCAGGTCCCCCATCGTTTGGGCGCCGGATTCTTTTAAGAGGCGCTTTGTAAAATCCATGCACTCATCCTTGGAATAGGTCAAGGCCACGGACCCGCTTTCCGCGATCACCCGGCGAAACAGCCCTTTCGCCGCCGGAATGAAGGGCAGCAGGGAAACGCTCCCGCCGCCGGCGGATTCCCCGAAGACCGTCACCTTTTCCGGGTCGCCGCCAAATGCGGAAACGTTTTTACGAATCCACCGCAGCGCCTCGATCTGATCCAGGATGCCCAGATTGGGCGCGTCCGGAAAATCTTCTCCCCCGGGCACCTGGGAAAAATCCACAAACCCGGTGATGCCCACCCGATAGCCAATGGTGATCAATACGATCTCCGGGTGCGCCCGCACAAAGTTTTCCCCGTCGTAGAGGGGGTCCGCCGTTCCGCCCCAGCCGTAGCTGCCGCCGTGGATAAAGACCATAACGGTCTTTCCCTCCCGGCGTTCCTTGGGCGCGGTCCATACATTCAGATACAGGCAGTCCTCTCCCTGGGGGTAATAGGAAGCGCGCTCCGTGGGCCATTCCGTCTGGATGGGCGTTCTGCCGTTGTAATACGCTTCATACACGCCGTCGCCGTCCGGCGCAGGCTCGGGCTTTTTCCACCTCCGTTCCCCCACCGGCGGGCAGGCGAACGGAATCCCGCGAAAAATGAGGAGGCCCTCCTTCCGGATGCCCACGAAGGTTCCGTTGGCGCATTTTGCCGCCAAGTCCGGATCATAGGGGCCGGTGATCCGCCGGTTTTCGCCCCAGGATCGGCGAATCATCGCTTTGGTATCAGATGACATGCTTACTTTTTCCTCCTGAAGAAACCGGCCATCACCTTGATCAGGCCCCTGGGCTCTTTCAGCTGCTTGCGCAGCGCGCCGATGGTCACATCCTCCTGCCCGCGGTTATGCACCAGCGTTTTTGCTGCCCGGATATAAATATCCCGGAAGTTCTCGATGCTGGTATCGCTGTAACGGCTGGCCGCGTAATCGATCATCAGCTGCAGTCCGTCCGCCCCATCCAGGATTTCCATATCCAGAATCGTCTGGGAAGCGGCCTGGTTCTGCCGCACCTCCACCGTTTCCACATCGAAGCCGTCCATTCCGCCCATATCCCGGATATCCTGCTGATAGAGCAGATAAGCGCTTTCCTCGCTGGCCACCTGATTGTGCATATCCACATAGGGATAGCAGCTGTGCTCAATGCCCTTCTGAACCTGGTCGTGCACATCCGCGAACACGTCCCGCAGCGTCATTTCCTCCCTCAGGCGCAGCCCGATGGGCAGATCCCGGAACAGGAGGCCCACCGTGGACATCATCTGCAGATCCTCGCGTCCGTTATAGATCCAGCTCAGCTTCACATCATATTTTTTATTGTACACGGCAATGGACATGGCCGCAACCGTGATAAAAAATTCGTTCCGGCTGATGCGGAAGGAGCGCTCCGCCTCCGCCATCTCCTCCTGCCCGATGCCCAGCGGGGTGATCAGCTCGCCCATTTCGTTTTCCCGGGATTCAAAATCCGTCTTGGGATAGCTGGACCATTCCACATGGTCGTACCGGTCTTCAAAATAGCGGCGGCTTTCTTCATAGAACGCAGTCTTCTCGGCTTCTTCCCGCTGCCGCAGCATCAGGTAATAATAATCCGGCTCCAGCGGCATATCCATATACGCCTTGCCGACGGAATTCAGGAACACCTTCATGCTGGTGCCGTCAAAAAGGCTGTGGTGAACGTCAAAGAACACATACACGGCCTTCTCCGTCTCGATCACCCTGCACCGGTACATCCGCCCGCCGATCATCTTGAAGGGATAGACAAGCGTATCCTTCACAAAATCGAATTCAAACTCGCTCATCTTTTCCACATGGATGGGGCTCATCATGTCCGGCCGATAGCACTGCACCAGGTCGCCGTCGCTGTTGTATTCAAAGGTGGTCAGCAAAGCCGGATGGTTCCGAATCGCTGTTTCCATGGCGGCGGCCAGCTTTTCCGGCTCGAAAACCTCCTTGTTCATCTCCAGCACGCTGAACAGGTTATACATGGTAGAGGCCGGGGTGTAGAGCTGATAATCGAACATATAGAGCTGTTCCCGGGTCAGGCTGTGCATCTTCTGGAGAGCCGCCCTGTTTTCCTCGTCCGGGTCCAGCCCGTTTCCCTTCGCGGCGGCTTCTTCATAAAGCGCCGCTATTTTTTCCGGCGTGCGGCCCCGGAAAATCTGTCCCGCCGTCAGGCCCGGCAGGCCGGTTTCCGTAATCATCTCCATGGAGGACAAAGAGTCTCCGCCCATTTCATAAAAATCATCATGCAGGCCCACCCGATCCAGCTTGAGCACTTTCTCCATGGCGGTGCAAAGGGCCTTCTGCGTGCTGGTCTGAGGGGCCGCGTAATCGCTGCGGAAATCGCTGATATCCGGCTTGGGCAGCGCATTGCGGTCCAGCTTGCCATTGGGCTTGAGCGGCACATCTTCGATATGCATATAGTAAGACGGGATCATATAATACGGGAGACGCTGCATCATTTCCCTGCGCAGCTTCTCCGTGTCAACCTGCACGTTCGCGGTATAGTAGGCGCACAGGAAGCTCTTGCCGTCCTCTTCAAAGCCCCGGGCCGCAGCCCAGTCGATCCTGAGGGCGGATTTGACCGCGGCCTCGATTTCCGCAGGTTCGATCCGGTTGCCGTTGATTTTGATCATATCATTGGAGCGGCCCAGCAGCAAATAATTGCCGTTGGCATCCTGACGGGCCAGGTCGCCGGTATGATAGATTCCGTTTACAAAGGCTCTTTTGGTTTCCTCCGGCAGATTCAGATAGCCGCGGACATAAGGGTTCTCGAAGCAAAGCTCGCCGATTTCGTCTTTTCCCACTTCCTCCCCCGCTTCATTCAGCAGATCAATCTTTGTTTCCACTGCGGGCTGACCGATGGGGCAGGTTTCATAAGGCCGGTCGATTTGAAAAATGCCCACCGCGAACCCGCCTTCCGAGCAGGCGTAGACGTTGATCAGATCCACATTTTTAATATAAATATTGTTTGCCGGTTCGCTGCCAACGAACAGCATCCGCAGGAACGGCCCGGTTCTGTCGCCCAGCTTGCGCACATAGGAAGGTGTCAGGAAGGTGATGGTGATTCGCTTCATGAGGAAAAACCGTGCCAATGCCATGGGATTCTTGATAACGGCATAGCTGACGATATAGGTTTTCCCGCAGAACACGTTCAGCGCGGCCAGGATCACGATCACCGAGGCCACGAAATTCATCGGGGCCAGCAGGGCCACACGCTCCCGGCTGCTGAAGGGAATTTCCCCGTTCAGCCGGATGGAATCGATGGCCCGGCCCAGATTGCCGTATTCATGGAGGACCCCCTTGGGGTTTCCAGTGGTGCCGGAGGTATAAATGGCATAAGCCGCGTCATGGTCCCCCGGCGTTTCATTTCCGGCCAGCGGGGGCGTTTTCATCACCTTGGCCCAGTTTGCCGCGTTCAGCTCCAAGCGGCATCCGCAGTCCTTCCGGATATAATTGATCCGCTCCGGCGCATAGGTATCTTCCACCAGGGTCCAGGCCGCCCCGGCTTTCCAGACGCCCACCATCGCTATCACCGGCAGCACGCCCCGGGGCAGATTCAGCAGCACGAAATCCTCCCGCCCGATGCCGTTTTGCTTGAGGAAGGCATACACTTTTCCGCTCATTTCATCCAGCTGGGCATAGGTGATCCCCCTGCTGTGCGCTTCGTCGAACAGGATCGCTTCATCCGGTTTCTGCGCGGTATACTGCTTGAGTTTTTCAATGATATATTCCATCCCTTGTTTCACCTGCAATCATCTATTTTTCCGAAGCCCGTCTGCCAGGCGGAAAGAGCCCGGCAGGGTGAGAGCCGTCCGCTGCCCGCCGGAACTGCTGCTATTATATTCCAAATTGGTGTTTTCTTCAACAACCATTCAAAACGCGTAAAGCTGAATCAATTCTTCCAAACGAGCATTTTTGGGATGTCTTTCCCAGAATTTGTCCAATTTTCAGTCGCTTTTATACGAGCCCTATGCTATAATGATTTTGTACAAAATGTGTTTACGCGAAATGAAGCGGGGCGCAGGCCGTCCTTTCAGCCGCGGGCGGATGGGAAATGGCAGGAAAGCTCCGGTTCTCATGGCGCGCAGCCGAATGATTCAAGGAGGAAAACAAACATGATGACGAATCTTGGAAAATGCTTCATATGCTTTGCCCTGGCGCTCATGACCTTCCTTTGCGCCGCGGTGCCCGGAGGAGCGGAGGAAAAGGGGGAAAAATCCGCAGCCCAGGCGCTCATTGAAAGGCTGGTCATCTCATACGCCGCTTATGGACAGGTGGATGAGCAGGCCCTCAAGGAGCTGGCTGCCGCCGATCCTGTGCTCAGCGAAAAATGGGCGCAGGTCATGGCCCTGTGGGAAAACCCGGTAACGGTGAACGATGCGCTTCCTGAAAATCTGCCTAAGGACAATTCTCTGTGCCTGGTTGCGCTGGGCTTTCAGCTCAACCCCGACGGAACCATGCGGGATGAATTGATCGAACGGCTCAAGGTCCTTTTGGCTGCTTCGGAGCAATATCCCCAGGCCATCATCGTCTGCACCGGCGGCGGCACAGCGGCCAACGACCCCACCGCCACGGAGGCCGGGAGAATGGCGGATTGGCTGAAAGCGCAGGGCGTTGACCCGGCCCGGATCTATGTGGAGGATCGCTCCATCACCACAGCGCAGAACGCCATTTTTACCTTTGATATCCTGGCGGAGCATTGCCCCCAGGCAGCCCAAATTGCCATCATTTCCAGCGATTACCATATTGCCACCGGCACGCTGCTCTTCGGCGCGGAAGCCCTGCTTCGGGACAGCGCCGTCACCGTTACCAGCAACGCTGCCTGGCACGCGCCCAGCGGAACGCTGTCCGCCATGTTCCAGGCCGGGGCGCTGATCGAATTGTCCGGAGACATGGAAACGGCCTTTGAAATCTATTACGATACCTACGATATTCATGAACTGCCCCCGCTTCCCGCAAAGGAATAAGCCGGGCCGTCTCTTAACAAAAGCGGGATTTTAAGCCGCCAAAGCAAAGGCCATCACATCTTTGACTTTTGCACCCTTTTTTCCCTCAAGGACTTGAAGCAAAGGACGGTTTTGGGTATAATACAGTTTGTGAATATATGGGTTTCCGGCGCGAAGATACGCGCCGTGCAATGAAGTGTAAAGGAGTAAAAAACACATGAGCAAGCAGATGACAGCCCTGATCATTATGGATGGCTTCGGCATCAACCCTTCCCACGAGGGCAACGCCATTTATCTGGCGGGCACTCCCGAATTGGATAAGCTGATGGCCCGGTATCCCCACACGCAGCTGGGCGCCAGCGGCATGAACGTGGGCCTGCCCGACGGCCAGATGGGCAACAGCGAGGTAGGCCACCTGAACATGGGCGCGGGCCGCATCGTGTATCAGGAATTGACCCGCATCACCAAGGACATTCAGGATGGCGTGTTCTTTGAGAAAGAGCCCCTGATCTGGGCCATGGACAGCGCCAAGAAAAACGGCGGCAGCCTGCATCTGATGGGCCTGCTTTCCGACGGCGGCGTGCACAGCCATATCACCCATCTGTACGCTCTGCTGGAAATGGCCAAGCGCCGGGGCCTGGAAAAGGTGTTCGTCCACTGCTATCTGGACGGCCGCGACGTGCCCCCCACCTCCGCCATCGACTATATGCGCCAGCTGGTGGCCAAGATGAAGGAAATCGGCGTGGGCCAGGTGGCCTCCATTCAGGGCCGTTTCTGGGGCATGGACCGGGACAATATCTGGGACCGGGTGGAAAAGGGCTACGACGCCATCGTGCTTGGCGAAGGCATCCGGGAAACCGATCCCGTGGAAGCCGTGCAGCACAGCTATGACAACGGCAAGACCGACGAATTCATGATCCCCACCGTCATCGAAAAGGACGGCCAGCCCCTGACCACCGTGGAAAAAGGCGACAGCGTGGTGTTCTTTAACTTCCGCCCCGACCGGGCCCGGCAGATGACCCGCGCCTTCATCATGGAGGACTTTAAAGGCTTCGAGCGCAAGAAGGGCTTTATCCCCGTCCAGTTCGTGTCCATGACCCAGTACGACGAAACCTTTACCGGCCTCAAGGTGGTCAATCCTCCGGAAACGCTGAAAAACACCCTGGGCGAATACCTGGCCAAGCTGGGCATGACCCAGGCCCATATTGCCGAGACCCAGAAATACGCCCATGTGACCTTCTTCTTTAACGGCGGCGTGGAAGCTCCCAACGAAGGGGAAGAACGCTTCCTGATCGATTCCCCCAAGGTGGCCACCTTCGATATGAAGCCCGAGATGAGCGCCCCCGAAGTGACCAAGAAGGCCCTGGAGCTGATCGACTCCGGCAAATACGACGTGATGATCCTGAACTATGCCAATTGCGACATGGTGGGACACACCGGCGTGATCTCCGCCGCCATCGAGGCCGTGCGGGAAATCGACAAGGACGTAGCCATGCTGGTGAACGAAATCATCAAAATGGGCGGCCGCGCCTTCGTCACCGCTGACCACGGCAACGCCGACCAGATGATCGACCCCGTTACCAAGGAACCCTTCACCGCCCATACCACTAACCCCGTGCCCTTCATCGCCTGCGATGAAAAGCTCATCGGCAAAACCCTGCGCTCCGGCGGGCGCCTGGCCGACATCGCCCCCACCATGCTCGCCAGCATGGGCGTGGAAATTCCCAAGGAAATGACCGGAAAGAGCCTGATTGAATGATCTATTCCTACTGTAAACGCTGCAATATGGAAAGCCCCGGAGACGTTTGCTCCGGCTGCGGAAAAAAGGCATCTGTCAGCGCCCAGATGGATCAATGGAGCATTTCCTCCATTCCCGTGATGGATGGGCGGATCTGGCGGTCCGTGCTGTTTTCCCTGCTGGGCGCGGCGGCGCTGCTGATGGCCGCGGTGTTCGGCGTGGAGGCCGTGGTCAACGGCGGCTCCGCGGCGGCGCTGCTGTTCCAGGGGTCCCTGCCCCGGATGATTCTGCTATTGGTGCCCGCAGGCCTCCTCATTTCCTTTCTGTTCCTCTCTTTGCAGGGGCAGGAGGTGAACGTATTCAAGCTGGACGCCCAGGGGGCGCACCTGCGCACCTGGCACGGGCCCCAGAAATGGAAAAGCTGGGCCCGCCTGCAAAGCGCCGATCCTAAGAAAAACGTGCCCCAGCAGGACGGGTCCGTGGTGCATCTGAGCCAGGAAAGGCATCTGATGTGGCGGGACGTGCAGGCCGTGCAGTATAAGCCCGGCAAGGCCGTGATCGCCCTGTACCATACCCCCCACATAGCGCCGCTTTTGCTGCGCCTGCCCCCGGAGGAATACGAGCTGGCCAAGGCCTATGTAGGAAAGTACTGCAAAGGAAAATAAGCGCAATTGCTCTGATCATCCATAAGGAGTGAATCAATTAACTCCTCACTCCTAACTCCTCACTCCTCACTCATAATTCCTCACTCCTAACTCATGATCAGCGACAAGAAGGAGGGATCGCATGTCCATTACCCTGAAAGACATCGCCAAAACTCTGGACCATTCCACTCTGCAGCCCTTCCTGACGGAAGATGACATCCGCAAGGGCTGCGATATCGCGCTGCAATACGACACTGCCACCGTCTGCGCCCGGCCCGGGGATATGCCGCTGGTCGTGAAGCTGCTTTCCGGCAGCGATGTAAAGCCCTGCACGGTGATCGGTTTCCCCCACGGCGCCCATCACACCAGCGTCAAGGTGTTCGAGGCGGAAAAGGCCCTGGACGACGGCTGCGTGGAATTGGATATGGTGCTGAACATCGGCCGTATGCTCCACGGCGACGGGGCGTATGTGCAGGATGAAATCGCGCAGCTTGCCCAGAAGGCCCACGCCCGGAACGCCATCCTCAAGGTGATTCTGGAAACCTGCTACTTAAACGACGAGCAGAAAAAGCTGGCCTGCCAGCTCAGCGAAGCGGCGGGAGCCGACTTTGTGAAAACCTCCACCGGCTATGGCTCCGCCGGGGCCACGGTGGCGGATGTGAAGCTGATGCGCGCCGCCGTATCCCAAAAGGTGCGCGTCAAGGCTTCCGGCGGCATCCGCACCCTGGATATGGTGCTGGCCTGCCGGAATGCGGGCGCGTCCCGCTGCGGCGTATCCGCCACCGTAAAAATCATGGAGGAAGCCAAGGAACGCCTGGCCGCCGGCAGCCTGACCGAGCTGCCGCTGCATCCCGTGGAAAACGCCTCCGGCGGCGCTTATTGATTATTCATACTTGATCTTTACAGGGGCTGGTGCATTCCGCCCCTGTATTTTTTGAACAGACCAAAGGAGGAAGCGCATGCCCAGAGCGAAACGGGCCGTGCTGGAATACCGCACCTATGACCTGCCAGCGGATTTTCCCCTGTTCGTTCTTGCCGGGGACGCCTGGCGCATCAGTCCGGTGCCCAGCAAACGGCTGCACATTCACAACTGCCTGGAAATCGGCCTGTGCCATTCGGAAAGCGGCTTCATGCTTTTGGGAGAGCAGCAGACTGCCTTTTCCAGCGGATGCGTGTCCGTCATCGCCCGGAACGTGCCCCACACCACTTGGTCCTCTCCCGGTGTTTACAGCCAGTGGAGCTATCTTTATCTGGATATCGAAGCGATCCTCGGGTCCTTCAGCATGGAATTGCTGCCCGATATGAACGTTTTTTATAAGATGCTCACCAATTGCCATTTCATCCTCCCGCCGGACGAGTATCCCTGGGCCAAGCCCATCATTCAGTCTGTGCTGACGGAATTTGAAAACAAAGGCGCGGGCTACCGCAGCTCCATCCGGGGCCTGCTTCTGTCCTTCGTGATCCGCATCATGCGGCTGTATTCCGACGGGGAGCAAAGCCTGAAGGATAAAAACATCTCCGTGCTCAGCCCCGCCCTGGAATATATGCACCGCTGCTACGACCAGACTTTTTCCATGGAGCAATTGGCGGAGCTGTGCCATATCAGCCCCACCCATTTCAGGCGTCTCTTTGGCGCCCAGATGGGCGAATCTCCCCTGCATTTTTTGCATCAGCTCCGGGTGATGCAAAGCTGCCGCCTGCTCAGAACCACCAACAAAACCATCGCGGAAATCGCCACCCTGGCGGGCTACTCTTCCCTGTGCTGCTATAACCAGCATTTCCGGCGCTTCATGGGCTGCACCCCCTCCGCCTGGCGCAAAGCGGGCGGACAGGAAAAACCCGCGCTGGTTACTTATACAGGCTGGATGGAAGCGGAACGCCTGGAAAACGAACAGAGCAATGAAAAATGACCGTTTTCGTTTTTCGGGTTTTACATTTTAAACCGCAATATGATATAAATTTGTTCATAGATGAACCGGATTTTCTATTTTAGAAATTGATTATGGTCGAAATCCATCAGTTTCAGACCGAATTATACTTGATAGACCAGCCTGAATAAAGTAAAATTTTATACGAATGAAATCATACCTGCGTTTTGAATTCGGCGGAACCATGTGCGAAAAGACCAGATGGGTATTTTTGCGTTGTTTCGCTGAAGCGTCTGTCAGCCAAAGGGGGGAATCGAACTGATGAAATCCAAATCGGTGAAGGCGCCCAGCCTGCGGGAGAAATCCTCCTGGGGCGTGGCGCTCAAGCGGGACTGGCATCTGTATCTTCTTTTGCTGGTGCCTATTACGCTGGTGGTGCTGTTTAACTACGCCGCCTATCCCGGCCTGCGCATGGTGTTCATGGATTACAAGCCCGCCAAGGGCTACGCGGGCAGCAAATGGGTGGGCTGGGAAACCTTCCAGAAGGTGTTCAAGGACAAGGATTTTTTGAGGGCGCTGAAAAATTCCATCGTTTTTAATCTGCTGGACTTGCTGGTCAGTTTCCCCATGCCCATCATCCTGGCCCTGATGCTGAACGAGCTGCGTTTCCCCCGTTTTAAAAAGGTCACGCAGACCGTGCTGTATCTCCCCCATTTCCTGTCCTGGGTCATCATCGGGTCGGTGGCTTATCAGCTCTTTAAGCCCTCCACCGGCATTGTGAACGTGCTGATGATGAATTGGGGCTGGATCAAGGAGGGCATCCCCTTCCTGACGGAAAAGAACCATTGGGCCGTGACCTACCTGCTCATCGGCGTATGGCAGGGCATGGGCTGGGGCACCATCATTTACCTGGCCGCCATCACCGGCATCAGCGGCGAACTGTACGAGGCCGCCATGATCGACGGCGCGTCCCGCCTCCAGCGCATCTGGCATATCACCCTGCCCGGCATCCGGAGCACCATCGTGGTGCTGTTGATCATGAACCTGGGCAAGATCATGGGCAGCAATTTCGAGCGTCTGGACGTGTTCGCCAATACGCAGGTGCGCGAATACCAATACCAGCTTGCCATCTATATTTATGAAAAAGGCTTGGCAAGCTCCAAGTTCAGCATGGCCACCGCCGTGGGCCTGTTCCAGAGCCTGGTGGGGCTGATGCTGGTGCTGGTCAGCGACCGCTTCGCCAAAGCCTTGGGCGAAGACGGACTGCTGTAAGGGGGTGGGAAACATGGCAAAAGAAAAAGTGAAAGAATTTGACACCGTGAACGACGGTTCCCACGCCATCCGGAAATTCTCCATCGGCGACTTCATCATTATCTTCGTGCTGGTGCTGCTGTGCCTGACCTGTATCCTGCCCTTTATTCACCTGGCGGCCAAGTCCATTTCCAGCAATACCGCGGTGATGCAAAAGTCCGTGGTGCTCTGGCCCAAGGGCATCAACTTTGACGCCTACACCTCCATCTTTCAGGACGGCACCCTGGTGCATTCCTTCCTGTACAGCGTGGAAGTGGTGGCCATCTTCACGCTGCTGGGCATGATCGTGTGCACCTGCGCCGCCTATCCCCTGTCCAAAAAACGGCTGAAGGGCCGCGCGTTCTTTACCTTCGTGCTGATGATCCCCATGTATTTCAGCGCCGGCCTGATTCCCACGTATCTGCTCTATAAGGATCTGAACCTGCTGAATTCCATGTGGGTGCTGATCCTGCCGCTGATCTATTCTTCCTATAACATGCTGATCATGAAGAACTACTTCCAGAGCACCATCCCCGACAGCCTGGAGGAAGCGGCGTTCCTGGATGGGGCCAGCAATTTCCAGATCCTGTTTAAGATCGTGCTGCCCCTGTCCATGCCCATCATCGCCACCCTGTCCCTGTTCTACGCCGTAGGCCGCTGGAACAGCTACGCCGATAATAAGTATTACATCACCAAGGAAGCCCTGAAAATGATCCAGTACAAGCTGTATCAGCTGGTGGCTTCCGCTACCGAAGCCCAGACCGCTACCCTGTCCGAAGCCATCGAGGTCACCAGTACCCCCGAAGTGCTCCAGGCTGCCTGCATCATGTTCGCCACCATCCCCATCATCTGCATCTACCCCTTCCTGCAAAAGTATTTCGTGAAGGGCGTTATGGTGGGCGCGGTCAAGGGATAAACACAGTGAGGAGTGAGGAGGTAGGAGTGAGGAGTTTTCAGTTTGCTGAAACGAATTATTGGCGTTATATCTATTAACTCCTCACTCCTCACTCCTCACTCCTAACTGATTCACTCCTAACTCAGTTCAGTTCCCAAGGGCGGAAAGCCCTAAAAATATAAGGAGGAAAACCAAATGAAGAAGATCCTTGCCCTGGCGCTGGCAGCGGTCATGCTGCTGAG
>CAMOUF010000077.1 GCA_946626395.1 uncultured Clostridia bacterium | reverse complement strand
CTTCGAGATCATCTGGCGCGGCCAGAAGGAGGCGGTCCCGCGGGAGATGGCGAAGAACAGCGCCATCGTTGCGATGGTTGACTTCGACATGGGGATGAATGCCTTGCTCAGCACGCCGAACTCGGTCGCGCCGTCGACGATGGCCGCCTCCTCGATCTCGCTGGGAACGTTCTCAAAGGCGTTGCGCAGCAGGATGATGTTCATGGCCGCCATGCCCATGGCGATGACCACCAGCCATTTGTCGTCCATGATGCCCATGGAGTTGAACACGTCCTTGGTGGCCAGGTAGTTCAGGTACTGGGGCACGATGCCAGCGGCGAACCACATGGTGAACACCAGGAAGAAGTTAAAGAACTTGCGGAACAGCAGGCGCTTTTTGCTCAGCGCATAGCCGCCCAGGATGGCCACGAACAGGCTCCACACGGTGCCGTAGATGGTCAGGAACAGGGTGTTGGAATAGGCGTTCCAGAATTCGTTGCTGGAGAACATGTACCGGAAAGCGTCGAACTGGACGTCCTTGGGGAACAGGATCAGCTCGCTGTATTCCACGGCGTGGCGGCCGCTGATGGCGGCGCTGACGGCGTACAGGAAGGGATACAGGCACAGCAGGGCGAACACGGTCAGAAACACGTAGCTGATAATTTTGAAGATCAGCTCGGAGATCTCAAGCTTTCTTTTCATAGGACTGAAACCTCCTTCCTATTAATACAGCGACACATTGGAGGCCTTGCGCGCGATGGTGTTGGCCCCGATGACCAGCAGCATGCCGATGACGTTGTTCATCATTTCGGCGGCGGACGCCAGGCCGTTCTGGTTGCTCTTGATGCGCCAGGCGAAGGTGGACACCACTTCAGCGGTCTGGTAGGTGGCGATGCGGCCTTCGCTCAGCAGCAATACCTTTTCATAGCCGATGGACAGCATGTTGCCGATTCGGGTGATCAGCATGATCACGATGGTGGACAGGATGCTGGGCAGCACCACGTAACGCATCTGGGCCCACTTGTTGGCGCCGTCGATCTGGGCGGCCTCATAGCTGGTGGGCGAGATGGCGATGATGGCGGCGAAGAACACGATGCTGTCATAGCCCGCCGTCTCCCAGATACCGCTGATCTGGTAAATGGCCCGGAAGAACTGGGGATTATTCAGCAAGCCCTTCTGCGCCACGTCCTGGCTGATCAGGCCCAGATTGGCCAGCGCCTGGGAAATGATGCCCGGAGGGGTGTTGCTGGCGGCGGAGCCCTGCTTGATCAGCATGGTGACCAGAGAGGTCATAACAACGGTGGACATGAACTTGGGCAGGTACGTGAACACCTGATAGGTGCTGCGCACGATATCCGAGCGGATTTCGTTGAAGAAAAGCGCCAGGATAATGGGCATGGGGAAGCCGAAGCACAGGCCGTAGAAGCTGAGCAGGAAGGTGTTGCGCAGCGCCCGCCAGAAATCGGAGGACAGGCCGGAGTACGTGCCGGTGCCGACCAGCAGGCCCTTGAAATTGGAAAAGCCCTTGAACAGCTGTTCGGACACAGGCTTCACGGCGTCGTCCACCTTGAAGGAGCCAAGCAGCTCATACATGGGGAGGTAACGCCAGAACAGGAACACCAGGATGGTGGGCACCAGCATCAGATACAGCCGCCAATCCTTCAGGATGGTACGGCCGACATGGAGCCAGTAGTGCTTTTCCACATCGTCCCGCACCACCTGCTCCGGATTTTCCCGATACGCGCCGGTGGCTTTGTCGAGGATCAAATAATCCCCTGCCTGACTCTTCATGGAAATCCTCCTCTTTCCTTCTCCTGCTCCTCCCGGAGGCGAAGCAGGTAATGATATTGGTTTTCAAGCACCCCGTCCAGCCGCCCGGTGATCCAGAGAATCACCAGGGTAAACAGGAGCGTTACCACATCGGTGGTAAAAAACGTAAGGGCCCCCTCCAGCGGCGTGCCCATACACAGGGAGATCAGCGCCCGGCCCGCCTCCATGAGCAGCGTGACGCACAGGGCAAAGAGCAAGGTTTTCAGGGCGTCCTTCCGCAGGCGTTCGTCGCCGCCCAGGGCTTTCAGCAGCGGCAGCGCCGCCAGGGAAAAAAGATTGCCCAGGCAATAAATCAAATACTGCTTGGGCCCGCCGCCCTCCATCAGGCACAGCACCCCGCCGCCCAGCGCGGCATGGAGCGCCGCCCAGGGCCCCCAGCGCACCAGCACCAGGGCCGTGATCACCGGCGTCACCGACACCGTATAGGGCTGCCCGGGAAACCATCTCGTTGCGGCCAGGATCACAATGGCCTCGAACAAAACAACCATCAGCGCAAAGATCGTCAGGTCAATGCGCCGATAGCGGCGCACCGCCGCCGATGTCTCCACGCCTTCACCTCCTGAAAAAATGACCGTTTTGTCCATAATTCAGTCTAATTATACAGATTTAATTGAGAATCGTACATATCAAAAACATCTCGTGATATGTACAAAACAGATATTTTTATGAATTGTTATCAAATGAATTTTCTGGATTCAATCATTATTGACAAAAAAAGGCGCGCTTTCCCGACCCGTCAAATGGAAAAGCGCGCACTGTATATATATAAGGCAATAGGCATTAGATAATAGGAGAAGAAGAGGGCAGAGTACAGATAGATTTTATCGAATAAGTATGCAGGCAATCATTGAAAAAAACTGATCTGCCCTCTGAACTCTGTACGCTGTACGCTTGAAGGATGCTTTGGTTAATTTCCTGTCTCCATTTTTTCCAGGCTGCCCTGATCATTCAAGGGGTAGACGAACACATCCAAGAGGGAACCGCCGGGCAGGCTCTCCCCTGTTTCGGCATTGACGGTGCATGTGGTCAGCTGGCGGAACACCCGCAGCCCATCATGGACATAGCTGGCCGCGCCATAGGCCTGAATGCCCGCGTCCTGGTAAAACTCATAGGCTAAAGCGGTATAATACGCTTCGATCCTGCGGCTGGAAAGGTTGTATACATCGATATATTTGGCATAGCAGCCGGTGCCGTGGCCCTGGCAGCTGAGCTCCAGAAAAGGAATATCGCCGCACACGTGCAGCTCCTCGCAGGCATAGGGCACATAATCCCACAGGTACCAGCCGTCCATCCGCTCCACGAAAAGCAGGCTTCCCTCGTCTCCCCATCCGTGAAAGCTGACCACTTGAACCGCCGCGATACCGTTCACGCCCGATCCCTGTACTTCCTGGGGTACATTCAGCGCCCGCAATTGGGGATAACCCGTTGCTTCCAGGTCCACGCCCCAGGCGTCCAGCGTTTCTTTTGTGCCTTCTTCCTCTTTTTCCTGATAAGCATTCAGCAATTTTTTATAGGCCGCCTCCGGCTCCATGCCCATGGGCATAAAATCCTTTTGGGCTCCGGCGGTCCATTGGCAGGGCTTGTCCTCCCAGATCCAGCGGGATGCCACTTCCCGGGCGTTTTCTTCCGTCACCCAAGGGCCCAGTTCCTCCGCCGTCACAGCGCAAAAAACAAAAGACAGGATCAATAAAAGCACGATTCCGGTTTTTCTCATGCGGTGTTTCACTCCCTTCCCTGAATCAACGAATCACCTCCGTCCTTTCTTGCATGAATCTTCCATTTTTTATGCTTCATAAAATATTCCGCGGCTTCATTCTTAAAATATTCCGCGGCTTCATTCTTGTAGGTTTGTCAAACATATTGGACAGGGAAGTTTAACAGAACATCCTTAGGAGAACGCCAATGGAGGGGACGCATCGGAAGTTGGTTGCTGTTTCTT
>CAMOUF010000076.1 GCA_946626395.1 uncultured Clostridia bacterium | reverse complement strand
TCACGGTTTCCCAGGTTTCCTGCGTCATGGGGCGGTTGTCGTTCTTGTATTCGTCGCTGGTCCACCACACGGTGTCCTGGCTGTTTTCGTCCATGACGATGTATTTATCCTTGGGGGAGCGGCCGGTGTAAATGCCGGTCATGACGTTCACAGCGCCCAGCTCGCTTTCCTGGCCCTTTTCGTAGCCGGTGAGGGTGGGGTCCATTTCGTCCTTGTAGAGCTGTTCATAGGAGGGATTGTACACGATTTCCTGGGTGCCGGTGATGCCATACCGGGTCAGATCAATGTTGGCCATGATAAAAACCCCTTTTCTATATGAGATAGAATTGAAAGAAGAATGGCTGGAAAGGAAGGAAAACCCAACCTTTACCAACTACATTATATCACAGCCGCTTTCCCCGGTCAATCAAAGAATTCGGCCAATCTTTGAACAAAACCGCCAACTGAGCGGCGGAGGGCATAGCTTCCGGTTCTAAGTTCAAAGTTCTAAGCCCAATCGTCATTCAGCGACTGCTTGCCAAATTGTATTGCGCTGAATCAGCGTAGAATTTGGACCTTTGAATATTAAACATAAAAAAGGGGTTCAATACAAAACCTTGTGGGATTACCAATATATCCCTGCTATTTTACTCGGAATAATTAAGAAGAAGAGAGAATGCATTGGACGATTCCTTGATTGCTTTCTCGGAGGAGGGTGTGGGGGGAACCGCTCTTTGGCATCCAAAGAGCGGTTCCCCCCAAAAACTTTTGGATTGAACAAAAATGACCGGAGAATGACTGCTCCCCGGTCACACAGCTTTGATTATTGGATCAGCGATTTGATTTTCTCTGCGTACAGGTGGCACAATTCCTCTGCAAATTCGCTGCTGGCGGCCTCGCTCATCACGCGGACCAGGCTCTTGTGGGCGTCCGGCACGATGGTGGCGCAGCCGTTTTCGTGGGATATGCGCACGCCTTCGCCCAAGACGCGGGGAAGCGCGGTGCCTGTGCACAGGGCATGCAGCACCCGGCCTTTGTCCTTGGGGGCGCAGGGAATGTCCCGGGTCAGGATATGGGTTTCCGGCAGGCCGCGGGTCAATAGCTCCAGAGGCCCTTGACGCAGGCCGTCTGCCAGCAGGAAGAGGGCCGCCATCCCATCGGAAAGCAGGGCCCGAAGCGCGGCGCATTCCCGGCTTTCATCGGGCAGGCCCAGAGGAGCAATGCCATCCGCCGCCCGGGGTACCCCGGGAAGATCAAAGAGCTTGCCGGTTCTCTGATAGAACAGGGCCAGGAGCAGCAGCGTTTTCTGCTCCGGGCTCAGGGCGCGATTCAACGTAAACGCCGTCACGCTTTCCCCGTCTCCGGGAAGCAGGAAGCCGGTTTCACTGTTTTTCAGCTGGGCTTCGTTCAAGCGTCCGGTGCTCACATCCCGAACGCCCATGCGGCGCAGGCCCTCCTGCGCCAGGCGGCAAAGAAACTCCGAATCGCTGAAAACTGCTACGGGAGCAAACAGAGGCGTGAAGCTGTCAGGCGGCAGCGTTTGGGCCAGATACACTTCCTCCGCCCCCTGGAAGCGGCTGATGGAGCCGGGCAAAGAAAACGCGGGCGGCGCTTCCTGGCGGGATACGCAGGTGTTCATGGCCGCCGTCTGCTTGGCTGGTAAGGGAAAGCCGTTTCTGTCCAGAAACAGAAGAAGCTGCCCGTTGGCGTATACGCCCCCGTCCAGGCGCAGGGCACGGATCAGCGCCCCCAGCATGGGCCGGGTCATCTTGCCGCCCGACTGCACCCGCGCTCCGGCGGCAGAGAGCGCTCCGGCGGCAATGGCTTCCATGGAAGAACTTCCGCTGCAGCCGGTCATGATCCGGCTGGCGCCGGAAACCTTCACAAAAGCGGCGCATAAGCCGCAGGCGCATTCCGCCGTTTCGCATACCGCACCCCTGTCGGTCCATTCCGGCGCGTTCCAATCCCCGGATACGATGCTTTGGTCCACCACCGCTCCCGGCGCGGCCCGGAAATGGGGCCAGATTTTTACCCCGGGCCGCAGCGTGGCATAGGCTCCCGCCACGGCCCGCTGGCCCAGAGCGCACCCGTCGGGGATTTCCGCCCCCGCCCGCACGGAAGCGCCGTCGCATAATACACTGCCCTGCACCCGGGCCTTGTCCTGCACCACGGCGTCCTCCCACAGGCAGGATCGCTCAATGACCGCGCCGGGCCCTGCATACGCGCCGGGCCCGATCACAGCGTCGCGGAGATACGCCCCCGGGCCGATCACGGCTTTTTCACCCACCCAGCAAAGCCCCTCTAATTTGGCGCTCCCGTGCACCTGCGCTGTTTTGGAAATGCCTTCAGCGTGGGGCAGCGCCACCTTCCCGCTGAGCAAATCCATCTGGGCCTGTAAATACGCTTTCTGGTCGCCCACGTCGCACCAGTAGCCCTCCGTTTCATAGCCGTAGACCGGCAGACCGCCGGAAAGCAGAGCCGGGAAAATATCCTTGCCAAAATCCGGCGTACCGGCATCCGGAATATAATCGAAAATATCGGGCTCCAGGATATATACGCCGGTATTGACCAGATTGCTGAACACCTTTTTCCAGTCCGGCTTTTCAATGAAGCGGGTCACCCGGCTGTCCCCGTCGGTCAACACCACGCCATAGGGCAGAGGAACGGACACGCGTTTGAGCACCAGGGTGGCCAGCGCCTTTTTTTGCCGATGAAATTGGAGGGCTGCTGTCAAATCGCAGTCCGTCAGCCCGTCGCCGGACAAAACAAAAAAAGTATCGGTCAGCTGTTTTTTTGCCAGCTTCACGCTGCCAGCGGTGCCCAAAGGCTCCCTTTCTTCAAAATAACGCAGCCTGACGCCGTATTCCTCGCCCTTGCGGAAAGCCCGCCTGATTTTCTGGGGCTGATACCACAGCGTCGCTCCGATCTCTGTGACGCCGTGGGCCTTGAGCAGCTTCAGCGCGTACCCCATCACAGGTTCGCCCAGCAGGGGGCAGAGGGGTTTGGGCAAGTGCGACGTCAGGGGCCTGAGCCGAACGCCCTCTCCGCCTGCCATGATGATTGCCTGGATCGCCAAATTCCATCGCTCCTTTATATTCTTCGATGCCTTTATTATGCGCGTGAGCGCTTTTTCATATTCCGCCATCCCAGGCCAACTGTTTTTTTGCTCCGCGAAGCGCTGCCGGAGCGAACGGAAAACCTGAAATTCTCTCTTGCGTTTTTCAGAAAAAAGTGATATTACTTATAGCAGAACGCATTCAGGCGTTTAACTTACAATAATTGGAAGGTATATTTTTCTATGGAAATAAACTGGTATCCGGGGCACATGGCGCGGGCCAAGCGCCAGCTCAGCGACCAATTATCCAGGGTGGATGTGGTGATCGAGCTGTGCGACGCGCGGCTGCCTTTTTCCAGCAGGAATCCAGACCTGATGCGCCTGACGGCCAAAAAGCAGCGAATCCTGCTGCTAGGGAAAAGCGACCTGGCCGACCCGCAGCTCACCAGTCAATGGCTGAATGAGTTCAAGCGCAGGCGGATCGACTGCATGGCGCTGGATATGAATAAGCAGGCCAAAGCAGCCTTGGGCATGATCGACCGGGCCGCGCAGGAAACCGTGGAGCGGGCTGCCCAGCGGGGCATCAAGAAAACGGTGCGGGCCATGATCGTGGGGGTGCCCAATGTGGGCAAATCCACCCTCATCAACCGGCTCCACGGCGGCGCCATTGCCAAGGTGGGGGATAAGCCCGGCGTAACGAGGGCCAATCAATGGGTGCGGGTGACCCCGTATCTGGAACTGCTGGACACCCCCGGCCTGCTCTGGCCCCGGCTGGACGATCCCGTGGCCGCCCGGCGGCTGGCCTATATTGCCGCCATCCGGGACGAGGTGGTGGACACCGCCCAGCTGTCCATCCAACTGCTGACCGATTTGTTGGAAATGGCCCCGGACAAGGTGGTGGAGCGGTTCAAGATCAAGGACCCCTCCCTGCGGGGGCCGCAGCTGCTGGACGCGGTGTGCCAGGGCCGCGGGTTTTTGATGAAGGGCGGCGTGTACGACACCGAGCGCGCCTGCCAGGTGATCCTGGATGAATTCCGGGGCGGCAAGCTGGGCCGCATCACCCTGGAAGCCCCCCGACAGGAAGAAGAAGCGGCGGAAGCGCCTTCCCTGGAGGAAACCGATGAACAAGCGTGAGGAACGGCTGAATACCCTTGTCCAGACGGACCGGCCCCTGTGGGAAGCGGGCATTCGCTTTGCCGGGATGGACGAGGCGGGCCGGGGGCCCTTGGTTGGCAACGTGGTGGCCGGGTGCGTGGTGATGCCGCCGGAGCCGCTGCTGCTCTGGGTGGACGACAGCAAAAAGCTCTCTCCCCAGCGCCGGGAAAAGGTGTTTGAGGAAATCATGGCAAACGCCCTGTTCGTGGGCGTGGGCCAGGCCAGCCCGGAGGAAATCGACCAATACAATATTTTGCAGGCCACCAAGATGGCCATGCGCCGGGCGGCGGAGAACGCCCCCGCGGACCTGTTTCTCATTGACGCCGTGCAGGGCCTTGGATTGCCGGGGGAGGAACGGGGCATCATTCATGGCGACGCCCTGTGCTATTCCATCGCGGCGGCCAGCATCGTGGCCAAGGTGACAAGAGACAGGCAGATGGAGGAATTGGACGCCCAGTATCCCGGCTACGGATTTGCCCAGCATAAGGGCTACGGCACCGCCCAGCATATTGCGGCGCTCAGGGAGCTGGGGCCCTGCCCCGCCCATCGGCGGTCCTTTATCACCCATTTTGTGTGAAATGAGTATTTTTGAAACGGGTTTGATCGGCGAGGCCCGGGCGGCGCTGTATTTGCGGAAAAAAGGAATGCGCGTTCTGGCCCGGCGCTATCGCGCTGGTCATGGGGAAATTGACCTGGTTGCCCGGGACGGGGAAACGCTGGTATTCGTGGAGGTCAAGACTCGGATAAAGGGCCGGATGGACGAGGGCTTCCGGGCGGTGAACGCGCAAAAGCGGGAGCGCCTTTTTTCCGCGGCCCAGGCATATATGGCGGCGCATGGGGCAAAGCAAGCCCGGTTTGACGTCATTGAAATCAGCGCGGCGGGGCTGCGCCATATGAAAAACGCATTTTGAGGAGTAACTATGAAAAACGGAAAGCGATACGCGCTCATTGCGGCGGCGGTGCTGGCGGCGGGGCTTTTATGCTTTTTTGTGTTCCGGCCCGGAAAAACCAGCGCCCCGGGGGAAAACCTGCTGGTGAACGGGGACTTTTCCCAGGTAGGGGAAAACGGCCCTTTAGGCTGGTACAAGGAAGCCTACGGCGGCCTTGCCGGCTCTGATTTTGAAGTGCTGGAAAGCGGCGCGGGCAACATGGCTCACATCGTGAACCATATGCTCAAGGATGCCCGCTTCGCCCAGACGGTGGAAGTGGAGCCCAATACCCTGTATCATCTCCACGGCTATATCCGCTCGTCGGCTGCCAGCGGCTGGGGCGCCAACCTTTCCGTGGAGGACGTGTACGTCTATACCGAAAGCCTGTTTGATACCGACGGCCAATGGCGGGAGGTGTCGCTGTACGGCCGCACGGGGAAGAACCAGCGCAGCATCAATGTATTCGTGCGTCTTGGCGGATACAGCGGTGAAGCGGTGGGGGAGGCGTACTTTAAAGATATTTCCCTGACCAAGGTGGAAGGAGTGCCGGAAGGCATCTACGCCCAATCCTGGTACAGCGAACCCTATCACAGCCCCGCCGACACCGCCAACGCCAAGGCGGCCAACGCAGGGATGAAACTGGTGGCGGTGAGCCTGGCCTATGTGCTTGTGTTTGCGCTGCTTTGCCATTTTTTCCGGAAGCCGGAAACCTTAAAGCCTGAAAAGCCTGCCGCCGACGCGTGGGCGGCGGCTTTGCTGCTGCTTGTATGCTGCGCGGGACGGCTGCTGATCGCCGCGTATTCCAAGGGCTACGACGTGGATATCGGCTGCTTCCGCTCCTGGGCCAACCGCATGGCGGAAACCGGCCCGGCGGGCTTTTATAACCCTGTGAATCCTTTCAGCTCCTGCGACTACCCGCCGGGATACATGCTGGTGCTGTGGCCGGTGGGCGTGATCGGCAGGCTGCTGGGCACGGGAGCCACGGAATTCATGGTGAAGGTGCCGCCTGTTTTAGGGGACATGGCCCTGTGCGCCGTGCTGTATCTGGAAGCACGGCGGCACAAGCTGAACCTGCCTGCTTCCCTGGCTTTGACCTGCCTGTATGCCCTGAACCCCCTGGCCGTTACCACCGGCGCTGCCTGGGGCCAGGCGGATTCCATCATGACGCTGCTGCTGGTGCTCACGGTGATTTATGCCCTGCGGGAAAAATGGATCGCCGCGCTGCCCTTCTATATGGCTTCCGTGCTGGTGAAGCCCCAGGCGCTGATGTTCGGGCCCCTGGGCTTGCTGGCGCTGGTGATGCATATCCTTCATTCCTGGAAGGATCAGGAAAAGAAAAAGGCTATGCTGCGGGACGTGGGCCTGGGGCTGGCGATTTTAGTGGGCGTGGCTGTCGCCGTGGTGCTGCCCTTCTCCCTGCGTATGTCTCCGGACTGGCTGATTACGCTCTATGGCCAGACCATGGGCCGCTACGCTTACGCTACCGTAAACGGCTGCAATCTGTATTTCCTGATGGGGAAAAACTGGGTGGCCGCCGAAAGCAGCCTGCACGGCGAATTTTGGATGCCCTTCCTGGTTTACTGCCTGGCGGTGCTGCCGCTTCTGGCCCAGGGGCTGATCCATTCTCCCATCCTGAAAAGACGGCAGGGAGAAAAGAAGGACTGGCTGCGCCTGTATACGCTGGGAGGCATGGCCCTTGCCCTGGGTATCGCTTTGATCGTGCTGGGGCTCATGAACAAATTGACGTACAGCTCTCTGGGCACGGTGATGGTGGTCTATTCTGTGGGGATCATGGGGGCGCTGTATCTCCTCTCTGACGACCCGGATGAATTGCCTGTGTTCGGGGCGGCCATGCTGCTGCTTTTATACAACACCGGCTCCATGATGCATGAACGGTATCTGTTCCCGGCAGTGGCGCTGCTGCTGCTGGGGTATCTGCGCAAGCGGGATACCCGCATTCTGTGGCTGGCGGTGGGCGTCACGGTGTCCGGCCTGATGAACGTGGGCTGCGCCCTGGACAGAAACGCCCGCATCGGCGGCGCTTCCGGCCATCTGGACGCCCCCGCCGTGGGGATCAACAGCGATATGGCGGTGCTGGAATACTTTTCCGCCGCGCTCAATACCGCCCTGTGCTTTGGCTCTCTGATGCTGTGCTCGGCCCTGAGCAGGGGAGAAACCGTTCCCTTTGCCGAAACGATGCGCGCGCCCTCGCCGCTGCCCAAGGAAACGCCAACGCGGAAAATGACCCTGCGGGATTGGACCGTTCTCTCCTGCGTCACCGTGGCTTACGCCGCCCTGGCCTTTACCAACCTGGGCTCCACCAAAGCGCCCCAAACGGCCTATGTGGCCGGGTCGCCCTCGGAGCATATCGTGTTTGACCTGGGCGAAAGCCGGCATTTCAAGATGCTGTACTATGGCGGCATCCATTATTACGACAGCAATTTCACCGTGGAAATCGGCGAGGACGACGAAAACTGGACCCAGACCTACACCGCCGGCATGGCCCAGGGAGACTGCTTCAAATGGAAGTATGTGTCCTATTCCACCAACGGCACCTATCCCGCTGACCTGGCGGGCCGGTATGTGCGCATCACCTCCGACCATTACAGCCTGACGCTGTTTGAAGTGCTGTTCAAGGATTTTGAATCGGGAGAAGTGCTGCCCGCGAAGATCGTGCTGCGGGACGCCGACAATGCCAGCGCCCAGTATCTTCTGGACGAGCAGGACAGCATGGAGGGGGACGACCCCAGCTGGTTCAACTCCACCTACTTTGACGAAATCTACCACGCCCGCACCGGGTACGAGCACTATAAGCACATGCAGCCCTATGAAACCACCCACCCGCCGCTGGGCAAGGTGTTCATCAGCTGGTGTATCGCCATCTTCGGCATGACGCCCTTTGGCTGGCGCTTTGCCGGAGCCCTGGCGGGGGTGCTGATGCTGCCGGGCATGTATCTGCTGGGCAGGCTGCTGATCAAGCGCTCTTGGGGCGGGCTGGTCGCCTGCGGCCTGATGGCGCTGGATTTAATGCATTTTACCCAGACCCGCATTGCCACCATCGACAGCTTCGTGGTGCTGTTCATCATCTGGATGGTGTACTTCATGCTGCGCTGGTATTTCATGGATTTCTATCATACCCCCTTCTGGAAGACCCTGGTGCCCCTGGCCCTGTCCGGGCTGTGCATGGGCCTGGGCGTGGCCAGCAAGTGGACGGGCTGCTACGCGGGCGTGATCCTGGCGGTGATCTTCTTTGCCGGGATCTGGCGGCGGGCGCGCCTGGCGCTGGCGGCGAAAAAGATTCCCGAAAAGAAGCGCACCCAGGAAGAAAAGGCTATGGCCCAGGGCAGCGGCAAGCTGCTGATCACTGTGGCCAGCTGCCTGGTTTTCTTCGTGGCGGTGCCCGCGCTGATTTACTATTGCTCCTATATTCCCTACTTTGCTTATGACGGCGTGGGCGTCACCCCCAAGAAGGTCATCGAGGCCGCTGTGGGCACGTACTTTACCGATGGCCGGGTGGGCGGTATGCTGGGCTACCACAGCGAGCCGGGCCGGGGCATGGATCACGATTTCTATTCTCCCTGGTATCAGTGGCCCGTCATTGGCAAGCCTATGTGGTACGCTTCCAATGCCTTTGAGCCCACGGGCTACGAATCCTCCATCATGGCGCTGGGCAATCCTGCTGTATGGTGGGGCGGCCTGATCGCCATGGCAGCGTGTCTGCTGGTGTGGATCAGCCGCCATGTGCGCCGTGACCGCACCCTGACGCCCTTTACGAAAGACGATGATACCCGGCCCGCCCTGCTGCTGCTGTGCTATTTTGGCCAGCTGCTGCCCTGGATTCTGGTGCCCCGGGGAACCTATATCTACCACTACTTCCCCTGCGTGCCCTTCCTGATCCTGGCCATGTGCCTGATGCTGGAAATGCTGGGAGACCGGCTGGCCGCAGCGCCGCAAAACGTGGAAATAACGCTGGAGGACGGAAAGCGGAAAAAGCGGGCGAAATGGATCGAGATCGGTATCCTGGCCGCATTGCTCCTGGCCGCCGCGGTGCTGTTCGTTCTGTTCTTCCCCTATGCCAGCGGCGTGACTGCGCCACGCTCCTGGATGGACGCGATGAAATGGTTTGACCGGTGGCTTTGGTATTGAGTGAGGAGTTAGGAGTTAGGAGTTAGGAGTTAGGAGTGAGGAGTTAGGAGTTAATAGTTTTCTCCTCTTTTTTGAACGCGCTTGAAAGGAAGGGGTGCCCGTGCTGGCAAGAACCATTTGCTTTGCGCTCCAGGGGGTGGACGGCCGGCCCGTGACGGTGGAGACCGACGTGTCCATGGGCCTGGGCCAATGGGCCATGGTGGGCCTGCCGGACGCCGCTGTGCGGGAAAGCAAGGACCGGGTCAGCGGCGCGCTGCGCAATTCGGGATTTGCCATGCCTGCCGGAAAGGTGACGGTGAACCTGTCGCCCGCCGACCTGAGAAAGGAAGGCGCGGCCTTTGATCTGCCGGTGGCTGTGTCCATTATCGCGGCCAGCCGCCAGGCGGCGCTGGCCGATTTGGAAAAGGTGCTGCTGCTGGGCGAACTGGGCCTGGACGGCAGCCTGATCCCCGTTCGGGGCGTATTGTCCATGGTGATATCTGCCCGGCAGGCGGGCATTGAAAGCGTGATTCTGCCCCAAGGGAACGCCCCGGAGGTGCAGAGCCTGACGGGGATGCTGGTCTATCCCGCCCGGAATCTGGCCGAGGTGATCGGGCATTTAAGCGGCAGGGAGCCTCTGTCCGCCCAGATCCAAACCTCCTATGCCGATTCCCTCAGGGAAAGCAGGCCCATCCTGGATTTATCCCTGGTCAAGGGCCAGCAGGGGGCCAGAAGGGCCCTGGAAATCGCGGCGGCGGGCGGGCATAATATGCTCATGATCGGCGTGCCCGGCAGCGGCAAAACCATGCTGGCCCGTTGTCTGCCCGGCATTCTGCCGCCCATGACCTTTGAGGAAGCCTGCGAAACCACCCGGATTCATTCCGTGGCGGGGCTGATCAAACCCGGTCAGGGCCTGATGACCCAGCGTCCCTTCCGCACGCCCCATCACGCCGTGTCCGCGCCCGCCCTGGTGGGCGGCGGTTCGGACGCCCGGCCCGGGGAAATCTCCCTGGCCCACAACGGCGTATTGTTCCTGGATGAATTGCCGGAATACACGCCCCAGGTGCTGGAGGCCCTGCGTCAGCCCTTGGAGGACGGCGTGGCCACCATTGCCCGGGTCAAGGCCCGGGCCCAGTACCAGGCCCGGTGCATGCTCCTGGCAGGCATGAACCCCTGCCCCTGCGGCTATTACGGCAGCCGTACCCGGGGGTGCCGATGCGGCGAAGCCGCTATCCGCAGATACCTGGGCCGCATCTCGGGACCCTTATTGGACAGAATTGATTTGCAGGTGGAGGTGGACGCGGTGCCGGTGAGCGAAATCAACGCCGCCGCGCCTGCGGAAAGCTCCGCCGCCGTTCGGGCCCGGGTGGAAAACGCCCGGAAAATCCAGCAGCGCCGGTTGGCAGGCACTTTGGCCCGGAACAACGCCCAGATGGACGGGGCCATGCTGAAGGAATTCTGCCCCCTGTCCGGCCCGGCCCAGCAATTGCTGAGCGCCGCTGTGGAGAAAATGGGCATGAGCATGCGGGGGTATACCCGCATTATCAAGGTGTCACGCACCATTGCCGACCTGGCGGGAGAAAAAGAAATCCAGCCCGCCCACATCGCCGAGGCCATTCAATACCGGGCCCTGGACGGCAAGTATTGGGGGATGTGAGCATGGACTTTTCCAAGGAGCAATTGGCCCGGCTGTGGCTGCAAAGCGCTCCCATGGCCGCGTGGCCCAGGCTGAATAAAATCCGGGAAGAAGCGGGCGGGGCCCTGGCCCTGTGGGAGCGGTTTACCCCGGTCTATTATGATTTTCTGGGGCCTGAAACCTTTTCCTTCCTGGCGGACAGCCGCGCCGCCCGCTGCGGGCCGCTGCAAAGGGACATGGAAAAATGCGGGGCGTATCCGGTATTTTTAGGAGAGGAAGGATATCCGGCTTCCCTTGCGTCCATCCCAGACCCGCCGGATGTGCTGTTTGTGCGCGGAACGCTGCCGAATCATTTTTCCCGCTCCATCGCCATGGTCGGTTCCCGTCGGGCAACGCGGTATGGCGCGGCCCAGGCCAAAAGAATCGCCAAAGGGCTGGCTGAACAGGGCGTGATCGTGGTCAGCGGCCTGGCCCGGGGGATCGATGCGGCCTCTCACCAGGGCGCGCTGGACGGCGGCGGCCAAACGGTGGCGGTGCTGGGCAGCGGCTTTTCCCATCTCTACCCCGCTGAAAACAAGGAACTGGCGGAACGGATCATTCAGGAGGGCGGGGCGCTGGTGACGGAGCTGGCGCCGGATATGACGCCCCTGCCCTATCATTTTCCCGCCCGGAACCGGATCATTTCCGGCCTGTCTCAGGCGGTGCTGCTCATTGAAGCTCAATTGAAAAGCGGCACCCACACCACCATCGAGCGCGCCCGGGAGCAGCGCAGGCAGGTATTCGCCCTGCCGGGCAACGTGGATTCTCCGGGAAGCGAGCTGCCGCTGATGCTGCTCAGGGATGGGGCGTATCTGTGCGCCGGGCCGGAGGACGTGCTGCTGCAAATGGGCTGGGGTGAAACGCAGGCGGAGCAGGCCTCCTTTTTGCCTTCTTCTTTGTCTGTGAGCCCCGACGACCCGGCTTATCCGATCTTACATGCTTTGGCCGTGGAGGAAAAAACGCTGGAGGAACTGATCGAGGAAACGGGCCGCACCGCCGGGGAACTGGGCGCGCAGCTGACCATGCTGGAATTGACCGGCAAAATTGAGCGCCGGGCCGGCCGAGCCTTCGCCCTGGTCCGGTAAGGAACGCAAAAGGCAATACCCAATTCGGTTTCTAAGGAAGCAGGAATCCCATCCCCGGATGGAACAAGCCGCATTGATTCAACCATCCTTCCTTGGAACCTGAAACTTTGAACTTAGAACTTAGATCTTATCATTTTGGAGGACAACAACCGTGGCAACTGCATCGAAACTGATCATCGTGGAATCTCCCGCCAAGGCCCGCACCATCGCCAAATTCCTGGGCCGGGGTTACAAGGTGGAGGCCTCCCAGGGGCACGTGCGCGACCTGCCCAAGTCCCAATT
>CAMOUF010000075.1 GCA_946626395.1 uncultured Clostridia bacterium | reverse complement strand
TCCCAGGCTTCACGGAAAGATGAAGATCTGCCGGGAAGCCGCCGCTCCTTCCAAGATCCTTTTCCACGGCCGGCATTACATCTTTGCCTCCATGACGCTGGGCGTATGGGTATCCGATGATCTGGCCCATTGGGAGAACCACCGGCTGCCCAAGGAATTGCCCCTGTATGATTACGCCCCTGATGTGCGGGTGATGGGCGATTGGGTGTATTTCTGCGCCTCACGACGGGAAGAAAACTGCGACCGGTACCGCACGAAGGATATCCTGAACGGCCCCTATGAAAAGATCGAGGGCAGCTTTTCCTTCTGGGACCCCAACCTGTTCATTGACGACGACGGGCGGGTGTATTTCTACTGGGGATGCTCGAATATCACGCCCATCTGGGGTGTGGAGCTGGATCCTCGGACCATGCAGCCTATCGGTGAAAAACGCGCGCTGGTGGAAGGCCATCCATTTGAAATCGGCTATGAGCGCGTGGGAGAAGATAACAGCCAGCTGCCCGCTTCTGAAGCTGAGATTGACGCGGCTTACGAAGCATTTCACAAGCGGCAGGGCATTTCCGAGGATCAGGTACCGGAGCAGGTGAAGCCGCTGATTCGGGGCATGTTCTCCAGAAAACCCTATATCGAAGGACCCTGGATGGACAAGCAAAATGGAAAATACTATCTGCAATACGCCTGTCCAGGTACCCAGTACAACACCTATTCCGACGGAGTGTATGTGAGTTCCAGCCCGTTGGGGCCCTTCACCTTGGCAGGCAACAATCCCTATTCCTACAAGCCCGGCGGCTTCCTGCCCGGCGCGGGCCACGGCAGCACCATGCGGGACGCGAAGGGAAGCTGGTGGCATACAGCCACCATGCGGATCAGCATGAACCACGATTTTGAGCGCCGGGTGGGGATCTGGCCTGCGGGCTTTGACGCGGATGGTGAGCTTTTCTGCAACCAGCGCTACGGGGACTGGCCCATGACCGTGGAGGGCGATCCCTGGCGCGATCCTGCCTGGATGCTGCTGAGCGTGGGCAAGAAAGCAACTGCTTCTTCCTTTGCGGACGGCCATGAGCCGGAAAAGGCCACTGAGGAAAACGTACAGACCTGGTGGCGGGCTGCGTCCGCAAGCCGGGCCGAATGGTTGCAAATTGACCTGGGTCGGGAATTCGATGTGCATGCCGTTCAGATCAATTTCGCGGATGATAAAATCGACATTCCCTGTCCCGGACAGATCGTGGGCGGCAGCCAGGCCCGGTATATTGAGGAGCGGGATTTGACCACCCAATGGAAGCTGACGGGCAGCATCGACGGAAAAGACTGGTTTGTGATTGAGGACAAGTCCCATGCGCAGACTGATCTGAGCCACGACCTGATTCTCCGGGAGGAAGGCATCCGGGTGCGTTTCCTGCGCCTTTCCGATATGGCAGTGCCCTATGGCCAACAGCCATGCATCTCGGGTCTGCGGGTGTTCGGGCTGGGCCAGGGTGAGAAACCTGCCGCGCCTGTTTTTACCGTCAGGCGTGAAAATGACCTGGATATGACGGTTTCTGTTCAATCGCAGGAGAATACACTGGGCTACAACATTCTGTTTGGGAGCAGCCCGGATAAGCTGTATCACAGTTCCATGAACTTCAAAGCGGGCGACCAGCGTATCGGCGCATTGATTAAAGGCAGAGATTACTTTGTGCGTGTTGACGCTTTTAATGAAAACGGCATTACTGAAGGTACCTGCGTTCAACTGTAAGGAGGAAGTTCGATATGTCGTTCCCCAAGGACTTTTTGATCGGCGCATCCACCGCCGCCCATCAAGTGGAAGGCAACAATATTCACAGCGATTACTGGGCGCAGGAACAGATGCCTCATTCCAGCTTTACGGAGCCCAGCGGCCTGGCCTGCGATCACTATAACCGTTACGAAGAGGATATCCGCCTCATGGCGCAGGCCGGGCTGAATGCCTACCGTTTCTCCATCGAATGGGCGAGGATCGAGCCGGAGGAAGGGCGCTTTAACGAGGATGCAATTGAGCATTACCGGAAGGTGATCCGCTGCTGCCGGGAAAACGGCGTGGAACCCATGGTGACGCTGATGCATTTCACAAGCCCGGTATGGCTGATCCAAAAGGGCGGCTGGGAGGCTGAAAGCACCATTGAATACTTCCGGCGTTATGCCGCCTATGTCACCGAAAAGCTGGGCGATGAAATCAAATACATCTGCACCATCAACGAGGCCAATATGGGTCTGCAGCTGGCGGCCATCTCCAAACGTTTTCAGATGATGGCCCAGCAGGCCCGGAAAAACGCGCAGAAAGCGGAAGGCACGGTGCAGGTGGGCATGAATTTTCAGAAGATGATGGAAAACATGAAATACGCCGCCCAGGAAAATGCCGCCGTTTTCGGCACCCCGCAGCCGCAGATTTTCGTTTCCTCCCGTACCCCGGAGGGCGATGCCCTGGTATTCCGCGCTCATCAAGCGGCCAAGGAAGCTGTCAAGGCGATCCATCCCGAAATCCAGGTCGGCATTACCCTGTCGCTTCATGACCTGCAAGCGCTTC
>CAMOUF010000074.1 GCA_946626395.1 uncultured Clostridia bacterium | reverse complement strand
TATCAGTACTGCCTCAACATCAGTTTCAACGAGGAGGGCGCCCCGGGCCGGGGCTCGGCCATCTTCCTGCACTGCTTCGGCCCCCAGAAGCCCTATACCGGCGGCTGCGTGGCCATTCCCATGGAGCAGATGTACTATGTGATGCAGCATGTGTCCCCGGACTGCGTGGTGGTCATCGATACATTGGAAAACCTGGGCGGCAGTTTCTGATCATCAAAGTAAGCATGGAAAGAGGCCCGGGATATCCGGAATCTCCCACGGGAATGAAAACGTTGTTTTCGGAACCTCTGAATCAACGGATCGCCTGAATCAATGATAAGAAAATCGTAACTGTTCAGTGATGGTATCAAGTTCTAAGCACAATCGTATTGAAATATCTGCACACCCTACTGCGCTGAACAACATGCAGCTTAGAACTCGGGTTTGCTCCAAGCCGCAAAGGAACCATGACTGAACAGATACGAGGCACTTATAGAATGATACGGAGGCAATGTAGGAGCACCAATCCAACTTTCCTATCGTTTCAATAAGAAAAGTGCCTGTGCGGAGCCAGCCAGAACTCCGTCACAGGCGCTTTTGTCATTTTCCTGCTCATAGCGTTTCGGTCATCTCCGGCCCATTTTTGAAGAGGAAAACCAGACTCCCGCTGTTGCTGATAAGAATATTATACGAAGTTCGTCCATTCGCAGCTCTTATACAGCAGGTGGACATCGCAAGAGTTGATCGCTTTCGTTTTCTCCATATGGGAGTCCAGGAGCAGTCTGGGGCGAACAGCCCCGGCATTCCCTTTTCTGCACGATGCAATTCATCCTTGAGAACAAGTCTGTTCCCAGTCTCAAACCAATGCCCTTATGTTTCCTGAAACAGGCATCTTAAAGCCGCATCGGGGCCCATATTCTGGATTCCTTCGGGATCAAACAGGATACCGCGCCCGTCGATAAACCAATGAAAGCGGCCCAGGGGCGCTTCCCGTAATTTGAGGTACAGGCCCGGCGCTTTCAGGGCGGTGGGGTAGCGCTGATGCCAGAGGGGATAATACCGGGTCATATAGCGGTCCGCCAGGGCATAGGCCTCACAGCTTTCGCTCTCCCCCACCGCGCCGATCTGCACGCCGCCCCCGGGCTGCCCCGCCCGGCTCATGGAGGGGGTGGAATGAAGGATCACCGCACTGCCGTCTTGGCAGGATCCCAGGGAAATCCACACATGCCCGTCCATGCTGCACACGTCGCCGGGGCATAGGCTGCGGGGCTGATCCGATTCCCGGAAAAGATCCCCCCAGCCCTTTTCACAGAGCGTCAGGGCCTGGCGATTGGCCCCGACCACATAGCCGGGGCAGCCCGCCCGGTTTTCCACCGTGTGATATACCGCCCAGCCCACATAGCCGGAGCAGTCCAGCCCGGCATAATAATACTGATTGAACCCGCCATAGGGATAGAAGCTGTGGGGCGGGTCCTTTTTCTTTTCGTCCCCGTTCCGGTCCCGGTAGGTGTATTCCGAAGTTTGGCTGAAAAAGAAGCGCAGCCAATCCTGCTGAGCGGATTGCAGCGTGGCCTGGGGCGCTGTGCCGTCGTCCTGCCAATTCCAGCCCCCGCCGAATACATACAGGGTCGCCCCCACCGGCTGAAGGGCGGTTTGCAGAAAATTTTTCAGCGTCCGTTTCCCCGGGGTACCCCGAACGGGCGGCTCATATTCCGGCTGATCCAGCGCGGCGGTTTCCGACGCCTCCATCACAGCGCCGTCCTGGATTTTGATTTGATAGGGATAGCCCACCTTCAACAGGTTTTGCAGGGCATAGTTTTCCATCTCTCCGGAACGAAGGGGCAGAGCGATTTCCCCCGCTACCGTTTGGAAACGATGCAAAAAGGCGGCTTTCTGCTCCCGGTCAACGCCCGCTTCGCCATATCCCTGCACGCCCAGATAGACCGCTTCCCGCAATTCAAAATTTTCCATTCCGTTTCTCCAATCTTTTCCTTTACTATTTTCCCCACCGGGAGTATAATCAAGGCGTTTCCCCGCCGCAGAACGCGGCATCATGCTGCTTCGGAGATGATTTTCTTGCACTGGCTGAACGATCGCCTGGAAGCCCGACTCACCACGGACCAGTTTTCCTATGGCGAGCTGCGCAAAATGTTTGTCACCCTGACCCTGGATCAGTTCTTTATTTGCTTTATCAGCCTGATTTCCACGGCCCTGGTTTCCTCCGTGGGCGAAGCGGCCATTGCCGCCGTGTCCATGGTGGGCACGGTCAACAGCATGGTGTCGCTGGTGTTCATGTCCTTGGCTACCGGGGGGGCCATTGTGGTGGCCCGGGCCAAGGGCAGCGGGAATCAGGGCGAGGTGCGCCGGGTGATGGGCGAAGTGGTGGGCCTGTGCGGGGCGGTATCCATTTTTTTAAGCGCCGCGCTGATTCTTTTGTCAGAGCCTTTGATCCGCCTGATTTATCCCCAGGTGGAGCCCCTGCTGGTGGAATATGCCGTGCGCTACATGCGCATGATGGCCCTGTCCTTTATTCCCTTTTCGGTGTTCAACGCCATCTTCAATATTTTCCGTTCCCTGGGGGACACCCGCTCCAGCCTGCTTTTGACCATCGTGATCAACGTAGCCCATTTGATTTTGAGCCTCATTTTTATCAACTTCCTGGGCATGGGCGTCAACGGGTCGGGCCTGAGCTACATCATTGCCCGGACCCTGGGCATGGGGCTGGCGGTGTTCTGGCTGCTCCGCCACAGCGGCTATCATCTTGCCCCCCGGGACTTTTTCCGCTTTACCCCTTCCGTGACCAAAGAAATCATCGGCCTGGGCGCGCCGCTGACCGTGGAAGCCCTGATGACCCAGGGAGGCATGCTGCTGGTGCAGGTGTACCTGGCCACCCTCACCACCACCGACCTGGCCGCCCACGCGGTATCCAATTCCATGCTGAACCTGTACTGCACCAGCGCCAACGCCCTGACCGCCCTGGCCAGCACGGTCTGCGGCCAATGCTACGGGGCACGGCGCTATGACCTGACCAAACACTACTGTTATTCTCTCATTCGGGTGGGGCGCTTCGTGCTGCTGGGCACGGTGATCATTCTCTATCCCCTGACCCCGCTGCTGTTGAAGCTCTATCACGCCACCGAGCAGGGCACGGCCATCATCTATACGGCCCTGAGCATCGGCGTATTCTCCATGCCCCTGTTCTGGTGCGACGGGAATATTCCCTCCATGGTGCTGCGAACGGCGGGCGACACGGTCTACGCGGGCATGGTGTCCGTGGGGGCGCTGCTGCTGGGGCGGTGCCTGCTGGGGTATGTGCTCACGGTGGTGGTCGGCCTGGGCGTGCCCGGCATTTGGATCGCGCTGGTGTTTGAATGGGCCGCCCGCAGCGTGGCCCTGCGCCTGCGCCTGCGGGGCGACCAATGGCTCCACAAAAAGGCGGCGTAAAATAGAAATATTTCCTGGGGTAACCATTCAATGGTTTCCCCTGAACTTTTTTATTCACCCTGCTCGAAAAGCTTCATCACCGCGTCCAGGGCCAGGGTATCATACTGCCAGGCCATGATCTGCCAGGCGCTGTCCGGCAGGCCCTTCATGCACTGGGGCGCGCTCATGCCCACGGCGATCACCTGCGCCCCCGCTTCCGCCAGACGGCAGGCGGCCTGCACGGCCTTTTCGTTGTCCGGATGCTTGTTTAAAAAGACCACGGCGGTTTTCACGTTTTCCGGCAGCGGCCCCTCCAGGGAAGCATGGATGCCATGATACTTTTGGGCGCATACCGCCGCCGCGTCCAGGGGTACGTCGTCGCTGGCAAAGGTCACGGCCCGGGCGTTCACGCCCAGGAACGCCGCGCCTTCCGCCTTGGGCAGGGGCTTTCCTTCCGGTGCGAAAGTGACGGAAACAGCCTCCGCCATGATGCGCCGCCCCAATGCCCGCTGGGCTTCATTGCCAAACAGGGCTTTCTCGCCTGCCTGCAAGGGCAGGTTCTTTTTTATTTGGGCGATATGGGCAAACCGGGCTTTCGTTTCTTCCTCGTTCAAGTTGCCCTGCTCCAGGGCCTGATACAGATATTCGCAGGAAGAAGCCGCCTGCTTGGCGGAATGGCACACTAAGGCAATATCGATGCCCGCGGCCAGGGCCCGGCGCACCCCCTCCTCCATGCCGAACATATCCATCACAGCGTTCATTTCCATACCGTCGCTGAGCAGGATGCCCCGGAAGCCCAGCTCCTCCCGCACCAGTCCGGTCATGACCCGGCGGGACACCGTGGCGGGCACCCGCTCCGGCTCAAAGGCGGGAAACACCACATGGGCGGACATGATGCCTTTCAGCCCGCTGTTCACCGCCGCCCGGAAGGGCGTCAGCTCCACCCGGCGCACTTCCTCCTGGGTCTTTTCCACCACGGGCAGGCCCAAATGGGAATCCACCACCGTGTCGCCATGGCCCGGGAAATGCTTGCCGCAGGCCAGCACGCCCGTTTCCTGCAGGCCCCGCACATATTCACAGCCAAAGGCCGCCACCTGCTCCGGTTCCGTGCCAAAGCACCGGTTGCCATGGGCGGCAGCGGGATTGGTGAGCACGTCCAGCACGGGGGCCAGGTTGAAATTCACCCCCACCGCTTTCAACTCTTCCCCGATCAAACGGCCGATCTGGTAAGCGTTTTCCGTTTTCCCTGTGGCTCCGATGGCCATGGCGCTGGGGGTCTGGGCGGCGATGTGGGCCAGGCGGGACACACTGCCGCATTCCTCGTCGATCATGATATAGGGCTCCAGCCCGGTTTCCTCCGTGATCAGCCGCCGCAGGCTTTCGCACAGGGCCCTGAGCTGGTCATAATCCTTTACATTCCGGCGGAACAGGATCACATTGCCCACCTGATATTCCTTCACCAGCCGGATATATTCCTCCGGCACGGTGAACCCGTCAAAGCCCACGGCCAGCCGCTGGCCGATCAGGCGTTTCCATTCTTCTTTCATGACGCTGCCTCCTTACAGGTATTCCATTTTCTGGCGTTTCGCCGTGGGACTGACGCCAAAGCAGGTGGCATGGTCCACGCCGATGCGCGCACCCCGGACGATGCTGAGCGCTTCATAATAGCGAAGGTATTTGAAGCTCATGGAATGCTCGGCCAGCCACAGTTCCTTGATGGCTTCCTTCCATACCGGGAAGGCTTCTGTCACATCGAACCAGTAATAGGGCATGAATTCCGGCTCGTCCTCCCAGTTTTCCGCGCACATGAAGCTGCGGATGGGCGCGGCGGGGAGGGGCCGTTCAAAGGTCGGCAGGGAAGCATAAAAGATCGCGTTATCGGTGATTTTATAGGCGGCCTCGTGATCCTTGTGCAGGCTGTTTTTCCAATGGTACAGTACGGCGTTTACCTGATACTGGCGCATCAGATCGGAAAGCCGCAATTCAGCCTCCTTGGTGTCGTACAGTTCGCCGTCCGGTGTATCCAGCACGATGGATTCCCCGCCGATTTTTGCGGCGAATTTTCCGGCGCATTCCACGTTATAGGCTCTGAAATCCCTGGTGGTCCAGCCCGGGGGCGTGCCCCGCTCCCCCGCCGTCAAATCCACGATGATCACCCGGTCGCCCCGCATGGCATGCTTTGCCAGCAGCATGCCGCAGGTCAATTGAGCGTCGCCGGTGTGGGCCCCCACGGCCATGATGGTTTTGCTCATACGCTGCCTCCTTGCGTTTTGCTGTCCGCTGCCTCCAGCGGCAGCAGCATCAATTGAAATTCCCGCACGGGCCGCATACCTGCGGCCCGGTAGACCCGCTGGGCGTGATTGTCCGCCCCGGTAAACAGGGTGGAAAACTGAGCGCCTTCCTTGACAAAGGCCTCCATCAGCAGATTGAATAATACGGTGGCAATGCCCCGCCGCTCAAAGGCCGGGTCGGTGCAGATGCCGGTAAACCAGCCCCGGCCGCTTTTTTGCAAATCCACCGGGCCGGTAAAGCCCACGATCTGCCCCCCATGCACGGCGGCAAGCAACGGCCGGGGGCCTTGAGGACGCACCCCATCGGGCCAGAAACGGGCGTCACTGTTGGGCTGGCCTTTTTCCCAGGCCTCCGTTTCCGTGCGCAGCACATCCCGCCAGTATTCGCTGCCCACATGATCGCACATGGCGTCAAAGCCGCAATGCTGCGCCGGGTCATATACCCCCGTCACGATGCCCTGCCTGCGCAGCGTCTCCTGCTTTTCCAGCACAGATTCCGGCATCCGGTAATCCGCCAGATTCATATACATGGCCACCTCGGCGTACCGGTTTTCAAAGCCCATATGGGAAAAGAAGCCCGCCCCGGCGCAGCCGGTGTCCAGGCCCGGCATATTGTTGTGGTCATGGCCCGGGGTGCCCGGAATGCGCCAATTCAGGTTCACCGGGTTCACGCTGGAAATAAACATGTTTGCGGCTCCCTGCTCCCGCATCCGTTCTTTCAGCGCGTTCAGCAGCGCCTTGCCGATGCCACGGTTTCTGGATGCGGCGTCCACCAGCAGCACTGTTAAATAGGCGTTGCCCGGCTTGCCGCCCCGGAAGGTTTCAGGGGCTACCCCGTGAATGAAGCCCACGGGAGCGCCGTCCCTGTCCGCCACCAGCAAATTGTCCGGATTGCGGCCCTCCCCTTCCAGAAATTTTTCCCGGAAGCCCGCTTCCGTCAGGGGAGAATACAGGGTCTCCCCCGCCTCCCCGCAGGCGTTCCAAAGCCGGGTGAGCGGGCCGATATCCTCAGGCTGTACGGTTCTGATCTTCACGGTTCATCCCTCACTTATACAATAAATACGGGGCGCGCTGCTCTAAAAACGCTTTCCTGGCCGGGGCATGGGCAGCCAGCAGGCTTTGCGCGTTGTGCACACCCAGCCGATAGGTATCCGTGCCCAGCAGTTTATCCACAAAGAAGCCGCCGGAGCCGCTGGGAAGCCATTTTAGACAATCGGGATACAAGGCGCGGATTTCGTCCAGCAATGTCAAGGCCCCTTCCACGGCGCAGGCGGCCCGGCGGTCGGTAATATGCATTTGCACCCCGGCGCAGGGCTGGTCGGCGTACTTGGAAAAGGTGGGGGTAAAATACGCCGCCCGGAAATGAAGCCCCGGCAAAGCATGGGCCGCCATGCGCTTTTCCAGCAAAGGCCCATCCAGCCAGGGGGCGCCGATGTATTCAAAAGGCAGGGTGGTGCCCCGGCCTTCGGACACGTTGGTGCCCTCAAACACGCAGGCCCCGATATAGCACCGGGCCGCATGGAAGGTGGCGCAGTTGGGCGAAGGGGCGACCCAGGGAATAATCAGGTCTTCCGGCTCGTCGCTTCGCTGCCAGCCGGACAGGGGAATGACGGTCAAATCCAGATCCAGTTTAAGATGATCCTTCACCCACAGGGCATATTCCCCCATAGTGAGGCCAGAACGGGTGGGCAGGGGATACATGCCCACATAGGAAGCAAAGCGCGTGTCCAGCACCGTGCCCTCCACCCGCTCCCCACCCAGGGGATTGATCCGGTCCAGTACCACCACAGCCTTTCCCGCCCGGGCGCATTCCTCCATAGCAAAGGACAGGGCGTAAAGATAGGTATAGAACCGGGCCCCCACGTCCTGCATATCGAACACGAGCGCGTCAAAGGTATCCAGCATTTCAACCGTCAGGCGATGGGTGGCGCCGTACACGGCGTACACCGGCACGCCGGTTTCCGGGTCAGGCTGGGTATCGTAATGCTCCCCGGCCTGGACGTTGCCCCGGATGCCGTGCTCCACGGCGAACAGCGCGGTCAGGTTGTACCGGGCGTTTAATATATCAATGGCGCTGCGGAAATGGCTGTCGATGCCCGTTTGGTTGGTCATCAGGCCCACCCGCCTGCCCTTGCAAACGGAGTCGGCCATTTCCAGATTGTCCAGGCCGCACAATACTTTTTTCACCGTACATTCCTTCTTTGAAAAGGCCCCGTTTCCACGGGGAAACGGGGCCAGGGATTCAAGGATTCAATTTGCTTATTTGCCCAGGAAAGCATCCAGCTGCGCCTGGAATTCAGCGATAACATCCTGCAGGCCCACTTCGTTCATACGGGCCAGCATTTCGGGGATGACCACTTCAGGATCGGAGGTACCGGTGTACAGTTCAGCGCGGTATTCTTCAATGACCTGCTTGATGGCCAGGCACTGGGTTTCCACAGGGGTGATGTCGGGGGTGAAGCCCATGGCGGCGGACAGGGTGGCCGTCTCATAGTTCTTCATGGTCTTTTCCCACTGATGGATATCGGTGGGCACTTCGGGGAAGGGAGAGGCTTCCAGCGCGCCAACGGTGTAGTGGCCCTGGCCATAAGCCTGAACGCCCATGTTGGAGCTGCCCAGCTCGGTGCGGGTCACGGTGCCGTCATCGTTGCGGGTGTAGTGCTTGCCTTCGATGCCGTAGCGGGCGGTCTCACGATACCAGGGATCGGTGTTCATGAGCTCGATCAGCTTCAGGGCTTCCACGGGATGCTCGGAGAAGCTGCTCACGGCGGTCATGGAGCCGCGGATGGAAGAGGTGCTCAGGTAAGGGCCATCGTAACGGGAGATGTAGATGGGCTGCTTGATCACGTTGGCCCACACGGTTTCAGCGCCAAACCAGCCCTGGCCGCTCTGCACCACGCCAGCCTGGGCGCGGGGCATGGAATCGGTCACAGCGGCGTCGGGGTTGATGTAGCCCTTTTCATACCATTCATGGATCTTCTTGAGGCGGTTCTGCCAGGCGGGGATTTCCAGCGCGCTCTTGACAACATGCTCATTTTCGGTGCCCTGAGCTTCCCATTCCAGGCCGATGAGGTAATCCATGTTGAGCCAGTCCACCAGGCAGTTCTGCCAGGAGGTGATGCCGCCCTTGCTCATCTTGAAGGGATAGTCATCGGGATGATCGGCTTTGTAGGCTTCGAAGTAGGGCTCAATGCCGTCGAAGGTGATGTACAAATCCTTCTCAAACTTCTTCTGATTGAGGAAGTAATCGCTGTTCAGGATCCAGAACACTTCATAGCCGATGTCCTTCATGTGGGGGATGGCATAGATGCCGCCGTTGACCTTCACGCCTTCCCAGGCCAGGTCCACAACGGATTCCTTCAGGGCGGGCACCTGATCCAGGTAATCGTCCAGCTTCAGGAACATGCCAGCGGCCACGTTGGTGGCATAGTCGTTCCACCAGTCGCAGGTGAAGGCGATGTCGAAGTATTCGCCGGTCTGCGTGGCGATCGCCACCTGGCTTTCGTCCATGTACTTGAATTCGCAGGTGACGCCGATCTTTTCAGCGGAATAAGCGTTCAGCACTTCTTCCACTTCGGGCCAGTCGATGGGGGCTTCGCTGGCGGTGTAAATGAACCATACCAGCTTCACGGGTTCTTCGGCAGCCGCGAAGGAGCACATAGAGAGCATCATCGCGAGCGCCATCACCAGGGCGAGAACTTTTTTCATGCTTGGGTTCCTCCTTTTTTATTTTATTTGATGCGGCTTCTGCCGCACAAATACGTTTTTTCCGGAGCGATTACTATTCACTCCTCACTCCTAACTCCTATCTCCTCACTGAATTTTACCCCTTCACCGCGCCGATGGTCAGGCCGGAAATGAAGTATTTCTGGAAGAAGGGATAGGAGAACATGATGGGCACCACGGCGATGACCACGATGGCCATGCGCATGGTTTCCGAGGGCAGCACCGTGGTGTTGGCCGACATGGCGAAATCGTTGTTGGCCAGGTATTGGATATTCTTTTCGATGTTCACCAGCACATACTGGAGGGGGAACAGGTCGTGCATCTTGCTTTCAATGTACAGGCTGGCCTGATACCAATCGTTCCAGTAAGCGAAGGTGAGGAACAGGGCGATGGTGGCGATAGCGGGCAGGGAAATGGGCAGCACCAGCTGAACGAAAATCCTCAACTGACTGGCCCCGTCCATCTTGCCGGACTCGATGATCTCATCGGGCACCGTGGTCTGGAAGAAGGTGCGCATGATAATCACATAGAAAGAAGAGCAGGCCAGGGGGAAGATCAGGGCCCAGTAGGTATTTTTCAGGCCAAGCAATTGCGTATTCACCACATAGGTGGAAAGCAGGCCGCCGTTAAAGATCATGGGGATGAAGATCAGAGTGGTATAGATGCCCCGGAGCTTAAAGCTGCGCCGGGAGAGCACATAGCCCATGGTGGCGATCAGGGTCAGCCCCATCAGCGTGCCAACCAATGTCAAGCCCACGGAGGTGAGGAACGCCAGGATGATGGTGGGCATTCCCCGGGTGTTACGAAGATGCCACACATATTCATAGGCGTCGGTGCTCCATTCGGCGGGAATAAAGCTGTAGCCCACCTTGCCGATGGAGGCTTCCGAGGAGAAGGAAATGATAATGACGAACACCACCGGAATCACGCACAGCACGGCCAGCAGGATAAACAGGGTGCTGTAAGCCACGTTGGTGCCGGGCCGGATGGCGTTGAACCGCTCCATGCCGCTGCCGGTTTCCCGGGGAGAAGAGGATTTGTTTGCAGATACGCTCATTCTTTCTTTCCTCCTTTCCTCAGAACAGGGCGCTTTCATTGTCGATCCTGCGCACGATGGCGTTGGCGGCGATCATGGTCAGGCACCCCAGCACCGACTGCAAAAAGCCCGCGGCGGAAATATAGCCGTACACCGGACGGGGGTTGTTGAACATGGAGTTGTACACGTACACGTCCAAGGTCAGATACACGCTGGTCAGGGAGGAGGAATTTCGGGTGGTGCGGTAGAACAGGCCAAAGTCCGAATTGAAGATTTTGCCCACGGCCATGATGAACATGATGATCATGATGGTTTTCAGCATGGGCAAGGTAATATACTTGGTCTGCTGCCATTTGCTCGCGCCGTCGATCATGGCGGCTTCGTAGAGGGATTCGTCGATGCCCTTGATGGAGCTCAGGTACACCACCATGCTGTACCCGATGGTTTTCCAGATATGCAAAAACACCAGGAAGAAGGGCCAATAATTGATGGCGTCCTTCTGATACCATTTGATCCCCGTGCCGCCCATGCTCATGATCAGCCGGTTCACCAGGCCGTTGTCGGTGCTCAGGAACGCGAACACGAAATAGCCTACCACCACCCAGCTTAAAAAGTGGGGCAGGAACATGGCGGTCTGGGTCACCTTGGCGATTTTCTGGCTGCGCAGATGGGAAATCATGATGGCCAGCGTCACCGGCAGCACCACGCCCAAAATAATGAACACGATGTTGTAGCCGATGGTGTTGCGGAACATGTTGATGGTGGTGGCTTTATTGTTGGCAAACAGGAAATTGAAATTGTCCAGCCCGCACCATTCGCTGTTATTGAACAGGCTGTACAAAAAACCCTTGCCGGGGGCCACCTTATATTTTTTGAAGGCGATGATCAGCCCGAACATGGGCAGATAGCAGAACAGAAGATACCATACCAGCGTCGGCAGCGAGAGGAAGAAAAGCTGCAAATCGTCCAGGGTGAACTTGCTTTTCTTTTGTATTTTTTTACCATTTGACAGAACAATCTCTTTTTTGCTCAAATAGCTGTACCTCCCTTCTTCGGCCGAAAGAAGAAAAATAATAAAAACGCGAATATCTATATCAACTAAAGATTATTTTACACTGCTTCGCATAAAATGTCAATAAATTTTTATGAATTTCTCCCATAAACCCGCGTGCAGCCTGCGCCGGAAGGGAAACAGGGCGGTGCTGTTCCGGGTGGGATAAACCCGGTTGGCCAGCAGCAGCACCCAGAAGCCGCTTTCCGGCTCCACCAGCAGGCTGGTGCCGGTAAAGCCGGTATGCCCAAAGCAGGCGTCCGGCACGGCGGCGCTGAAAAAGCAGTCCGGGGTGCCCGCGATCTGGAAGCCCAGGCCCCGGTGGTTTTCCTGGCCGGGGGTGTAATTGCGGATGGCCGCTTCCAAGGTTTCCCTTTTCAGGAAGCCATCTCCCATTTTTCCCAGCATGGAGGCAAAGCGGACGCCGTCGCAAAGGGGCATGAACACTCCCGCATTGCCGGACACGCCCCCAAGGAACCTGGCGTTTTCATCGTGCACCACGCCGATCCAGGGTTTTCCCGTTTCCCCGTCCACCTCCGTGGCGGCGCATACAGCGTCGCTGGGGGGGCAATAGCCCGTTTCATTCATCCCCAGGGGCGCAAACACCCGCTCCCGGGCCAATTCATTCAGCGGCCTGCCGAAGCGCTTTTCCAGCATTTTGGCAAACAGGATATAGCCCATGCAGGAATAAATGGCCTTCTTTCCGGGCGCTTCCATCAAAGGCTCCCCCAGGATGGCGTTCACGGCTTCATCGGGAGAAATGCCCATTTTATCCAGCCGGAAGGAGGGATGGAAGCCGCCGGTGTGGGTCATGAGCATGAACACGGTAATGTCCCGCTTGTCCTCGGGAGCGTCGGGGAAAAAGTCGCCCACCCGCTCAGACAAAGACAGCTCCCCGTTTTCAATGGCCTGGAGGCCGATCATGGTGGGGCCGATGACCTTGGACAGGGACGCCATATCGAACCGCGTATGCTCGTTCACCGGCTGCTGTCCCGGAACGGGGGCTTCGCCCACAAAGGCCCGGGCCAATACTTCCCCCTTGACCCCCACAGCGCCCGCGGCGCAGGGAAAACAGCCGCCCGCGCGGCCTTCCTCCAGCATGGTTGTAAGGTACTGCTGAAATTCCGCGTGCATAATCCATTCTCTCCTTTTCTATTTGACGTCAACCGTGTCTATCGCCCAGGCAGCCCATGGGCATCTTGCAGTCTGCTGCCATGCTATGGCCGCATGGCAATCCATCCTCATGGATGCACAGCTTCCGCAAATTCTTCCGCCGTCTTGAGCAATACGTCTTCCGAGCGCAGCGCTTTTTTCCAGCGTTCCGGAATATGATTCGCTCCGTACAGGATTCCGGCCGCCATGCCGGCAACCGCGGCGGAGGTGTCCGTATCGTAGCCCAGGCCGACTGCGGTGCGAATAACGCTTTCATAATCCCCTCCGCGCAGGAGGCTGAAAAAAGCGGAATACAGCGTATCCACCACATATCCGGTCTCTCCGATATCCTGTTCGGTGATTTCCCGAATCCTTTTATCCCGCACAAAAGAAACCGCGTCCATCGTTTCCTGGGAAAACCATTTGTCATAGGGGACCTGCTCCGTGCCCATGACCGCATCTTCCACTGATTTGCCCGCAATGAGCCCGCGAAGAAATTCCGTCCAAACAAAGCAGCACAATTGGCTGATGGGGTGCGCATGGGTCATCCTGGACGCATCGGAAATAATCTTTTGCGTCTGCTCCAGGTCCAGCCCGTGAAAAACGCAGTAAAGGGAAAAGGGCAAAATCCGCATCAGGGAGCCGTTCCCGTTGTCCTGCTCGTGCGTCCCGCCGCAATCAAGCGCAGGGACCCCGATCAGAAACCGCCCCATGGCCATATGGGTCGTGCCGCCCAGGCCGAAAGGCGTTTCCAGGCAGCAGTATTCGTTTTCATCCCACCATCGGTCAAACTGCTTCATCTGATCCTCATAATCAATCGCTCCATGATTCCGAATAAAGGAAGCCATGGACGCGATGGTCATCGAGGTATCATCGCTCCAGGAGCCTTTGGGAATCACCCCGCCCCATTGGCTTTTGAAGGGCAGTGCAGACTCCTTCCCCACCATCTCCTTTAGATCGATCTGCCGTACCTTTTTCCTGGACAAAAATTCAACCGGGACCCCAAACGCATCCCCCACCGCCTGCCCGATCAAGGCGTTGACCGTAATATCCTTTCGTTCTGAATGATTGAACATCAATTTCCTCCTCTTGAATAATCAGCTGACCGCCTTGCGTTTATGTTTTTCTGAATCTCGGCGTGCTGCGTCCGTCCGGCAGCGTCACCGTTTCATTCCACATCCGGGCGGGCCGCACCCAGGTTTCCCCGGGGCCGTACAGGGCCTGGTAAATCACCATGGGCTCCAGGGTTTCGGAATGGAGGGCCAGGCCGTTGACCCGGTAGCGGTTGCCTTTATAATGGATATATTCTCCCAGAGGAATGCGGATACGCATGCTTTCCAGCAGGAGATAGGGAAAGGCTCTTTCCCAGAAATACAGTTCGTTCAGCTGTGCCCACAGGGCAGGATCATCGGCGATCTTTTCGGGCAGAATCCACATGCCGTCCTGCACTTCCTCCGGCTGCCAGGTCATATCGGATATCTCCTTGTCCTGATGAAACAGCCAGACATCCCGGATGAAATTTCGCCCGGGACGGGAAACGGTCTCGGTGAGCAGCACCCGGCCATGGGAAAAATCCGGGGTAAAGCCCATTTCTTCTTCGGTTTCCCTGCGGCAGGCGGCGGCGCTGTCCTCTCCCTTCAGGGCCGAACCTCCGGTCACGGACCAGATATCCGGCATGATGTCCTTGGTGCTGGCCCGGCGCTGGAGCAGGGTTTCCCCTTTGCTGTTCAAAAACAGCGCGTCCACCACCAGATGATACCTTCCTTCCGGAAT
>CAMOUF010000073.1 GCA_946626395.1 uncultured Clostridia bacterium | reverse complement strand
GGTCTAGAGCTTGTGTGCTGTCTCGACCGGTTTCAGATGCTTTTTAAAGACGTTTTCGATCCCGCCAGACAGCTCTACATCCACCGCAATCCCCTGGTGTACCGGCTGGACAAGGTGCAGCGGCAGGTGGGCCTGGATTTGAGAAAATTCGAGGACGCCGTTACCTTTAAAATGCTGCTTGAAATGCGCAAATGCGGAAACAATAAAACCAAAGCCAAAAAGACCAAGTAACCCCTTGGCCTTCATTTGAAGGGAGAACGTATGAAGAAAAAAACGCTCGTCATTTTTACTGCATTGGCTCTTTTGCTCAGCGCCGTGGCCGTATCGGGCCATGCCTCCGGCTATCTTGATTTTTTCACCGGAAAGAATAAAAAAACCGTCACCATCACCCAGGAAGAATACGACCGCTTAAGCCGCTACAAGAAAATGGACACTATCCTGCAATATGTGGAGCAGTTATATCTGGAAGAGCCCGACGTGGACAAAATGATCGAAAACGCCACCCGGGGATTGCTCTATGCGCTGGAGGACCCCTATACCTTCTATTATAATGAAGCCGAATGGAACGAAATGAAAGAGGACGACGCGGGCGAATACGGCGGCATCGGCATCCAGATGCTGGGCAACGGCACGGATTACTCCGTCACCATTACCCAGGTGTTCCGGGATTCGCCCGCTGAAAAAGCCGGATTGCGCAAGGGCGATCGGCTGGTCCGGGTAGAGGATATTGAAGTGGACTTCTATTCCATGCAGAACGCCGTAAACATTATGCGCGGCGTTGCGGGCGAGGAAGTGGAAGTGGAAGTAAAGCGCGGAGAGGACTACCTGATCTTCCATATCACCAGAGATATCATCCACGTGAACCGGGTGGAATATACCATGCTGGAGGATCAGGTGGGGTATATCGCGCTGCACGCGTTTGAGGGCGAAAGCGAAAAGGAATTCTCCGACGCGCTGAACGCCCTGAAAGCCCAAGGCGCAAAATCCCTGATTGTGGATCTGCGGGACAACGGCGGCGGCTGGGTAAAGTCCGCTTCCGACATCGGCGATTTGTTCCTGGATGACGGGCTGCTCATTTACAGCGAGGATCGCTACGGCAACCGGGAAGAAAGCAGAATGACCAAGGGCAGCGACGATATTCCCCTGGTGATGCTGGTGAACGGCAGCTCCGCCTCCTCCTCCGAAATCCTCTCCGGCGGCCTCCACGACCGGGGCCGCGCCACGCTGGTTGGCACGAAGACCTATGGCAAGGGCATCATGCAGGCCGTCATTCCCCTGAGCGATGATAAGGACGGCTTCCAGATGACCTATGAGCAGTATTTCCTGCCCTCCGGAGAAAAGGTGCACAAGGTGGGCATCACGCCGGACATCATCGTGGAAATGCCGGAAGAAATGGAAAACCGGTTCTTTGAACTGGGCGACATGGAAGACCCGCAGCTGAAGGCCGCCTGGGAAGCGGCAAAGGGCCTGATCCCCGCCCAGCCGGAAAGCGATATTTCCCTTTGATCTGTATGCTGTTTTCAAAAAGGGGCTGTCTCATAACGGGACAGTCCTTTTTATGTGCAAAAAAATGCCGGGCTCAGGAAAAAGAACGGGTGAAGAAAATCAACCCGCAAAAGGATTACAGCGCAAAGGAGAATGGATTTCAGCTGGCAATGTCACTAATTGTGAGGCAATGTCAGTAAGTTAAGGGAATCGAAAATTACAATAAGGATAGAAAGAAAAGGGATGGGAAACATCTGAAAAGGAGATGAAATGGAAAAAGGGATGCAGTGAACTGATGTAATATTTGCAGTATACAATTTTGCGGGGCAAACAGCGCGTTTCCCGATTGGATTCATCTTTACAATCCTTTCGGATTGGTGTAAAGTAAAAAACGGAGATACCAAGGAAAAAGAGGCGGAATGCTCATGATCTATGTGATCTGCAATCCCACCGCGGGCAACGGGCGGGGAAAAAAGACGGGCCTAAGAATCGAAGAAATGCTGAAAAAGCTGGGAAAAGCGTATCGCCTGCTTTGGACGGAGCGGCCCGGCCACGCCTCTGTTTTGGCCAGGGAAGCCGCCCAGGCGGGCGCGGAAACGGTGCTGGCCGTGGGGGGCGACGGCACCGCCTTTGAAACCGCCCAGGGCCTGCTGGGAACAGACACCGCGCTGGGCATCATCCCCGCCGGAACGGGCAACGATTTTATCAAAACCCTGGGCACGCCGAAAAAGCCGGAGGAAGCGCTGGAATTCGTTCTGTCCCATACCCCGCTAAAGACCGACGCCGCCACGATAAACGGCAGGATGTTTTTAAACGAAGTGGGCGCGGGGTTCGACGTGTCTGTGCTGGACTGGGCGGCCAAGGCCAAGAAATACTGCCGGGGGCTGCTGCCCTATCTGTACGGCGTGATCAAGACCCTGTTCCGCTTCCGCTCCATTCCCATTACCCTGGCGGTGGACGGAGGAGGGGAAGAAACCCGGGACGCCTTTGTGGTGGGGGTGGCCAACGGCGGCATCATCGGCGGCGGCATTCCCATCGCCCCGGAAGCCAAAGCGGACGATGGGCTGCTGGACGTGGTGCTGATTGATAAGGTGGAAAAAAGGCATCTCCTGGCCCGCTTGGCGGGACTCATGCGGGGCAGAGTGCTCACCTTTCCGGAAACCCATTTTGTGCGCGCAAAGAACGTTACCTTTTCCGCACCGAATATGCGGGTGAACATCGACGGGGAAATCGTGGCGATGCCCCAGGCCCAGGTGTGTATCCTGCCGGTAGCGCTTTGGGTATACCGGGCAAAATAATAACCGGCGAAATTATTTGAAATGCCTTCCCATCAAGGAGGGCTTTTTTTCACCCTTTTTTCCGTTTCGCATAGGATAAAAGCAGGCAGGGACATTTCTCCTGCCAGACAGAAACTGAAATGAGGGAAAATCATGGATATTCAGAATTGGATCGACCCGCAGCCCAACCAGGGCAGCGTAAATAATAATCGCGCCTATTCCGCGCTGTATCACTCCTTCGGCTGCTGCAATGCCTGCGGCTGGCGCGGCCCCATCGGCCTCACCGGCGCCACCGGCCCCACGGGCCCTATCGGCCCTATGGGCCCTCAGGGCATGCCCGGCGCCACTGGCCCCACCGGCCCTGTAGGCGAAACAGGTCCGACAGGCCCTGCTGGTGAAATCGGGCCTGTTGGGGAAACAGGCGCTACCGGCCCGACGGGCCCTGTAGGCGAAACCGGTCCGACAGGCCCTGCGGGTGAAATCGGGCCTGTTGGGGAAACGGGCGCTACCGGTCCCACCGGCCCTGTAGGTGAAACCGGTCCGACAGGCCCTG
>CAMOUF010000072.1 GCA_946626395.1 uncultured Clostridia bacterium | reverse complement strand
GACCGCCTGTGGCGGGAATCTCATCGGCGGTGAGATCAGGCGAAACGAGCAATGTCCGCATGAAGCGGACTTGCGTTGATTGAGCCTGCGGAACTGGGGCGAACAGCCCCAGCGTTCCCCCTGTTGCAACTTAAAGTGTTCATGAAAAATCAGGTTTCCGGCAAAATTCACTTTTCCTGCTTCTTTTGCCGCCAGGCTTGCTTATAAGCGCTTTCCAGGGCGGGGGTATCATGAATCTGGTTATTCCGTTCCAGGAAGGCGGCGATGCTGCCCTGCACGGCCTCCACCTCCCGCTGGAATTCCCGGGCAGAAACCCGCAGGGCCTGGTTGCCCAGCACGATGGCTTGCTCCGGCCCGTCGGAGGTAGCCACCCGGATGCGGGCGCTTCCCTTGGCCTGGTAGGTGGTTTTCTCGATATAGGCGTCGGCGGTCTGGGCTTCCTTTGTGTAGACCACGAAAATATTGGCGTGCTTTTCCACGGATCCGGGATTGCCCTGCACCCGGTAGGCGTCGAACACCAGGATCACATCACGGCCCGTCATGCCGCTGTAATTGCATAGAAGATCCATCAATTGCTGCCGGGCGGCCTCCAGGCTGTCCCGGCTTAATGCTTTCAGATCGTCCCAGGCGAAAATGATGTTGTAGCCGTCCACCAGCAGGATTTCCCGCTGGGGCGCGGCGGAAACATCCGCCGGGGCAGCGTGGGAGAAGGTCCCGGACTTGACAGCGCTGAACAGCTGCCGGGATTTCACCGGGCCATAGGTGCGCTCAAAAATCGCCATCAGCTCCCGGTCCTCTTCCTCGGTGCCCTGATAGGGAGCGCGGACAGGAACCCGGGGCGCGGCCTCGGCCTGGGCCCGCTCCCGGATTTCCTTGAGCAGGGGCAGATGGGCGTAGCTGTCCACCTGATCCCAGGGCACGTCAAAGCCCGCCCCGTGGGCGCAGAAAATGGAGTCCGGCGAATTGAACAGGTCGGCCTGGGGATTGTACGCTTTTTCCGCGATGATCCTGTCCGCTTCTGTACAGGGCAGATAGGCGGCAAACTCCGCGCTCATGTGGCCCTGTCCCTTGGTGTAAATGCTCACCTGGCGGCCGTAGCTGCCGCAGCGGGAGGCGGGGGCCAGGGCCCGCAGGCGCTGCATGCCGTTGTCCAGGATCTCCGGGGCCTCGAATTCCCCGCCCATGGCGCTCAGGTCGGTCATGGCCCGGCCCACGTTTTCCTCCGGCAGGGTCAGTTCCAGATTCAAATAGGGCTCCAAAAGCTGGCAGGGGGCTTTCATCAATCCCTGCCGCAGGGCCCGGTAGGTGGCCTGGCGGAAATCGCCGCCTTCGGTGTGCTTCAGATGGGCCCTGCCCGCCACCAGGGTGATTTTCATGTCCGTGATCGGAGAACCCGTCAGCACGCCCACATGTACCTTTTCCCGCAGGTGGGTCAGCACCAGCCGCTGCCAGTTCAGAGCCAGATCGTCCAGGGACACGGCGGTGTCGAATTTCAGCCCGCTGCCCCGCTTGCCGGGGGTCAGCAAGAGGTGTACCTCGGCGTAATGGCGCAGAGGTTCGTAATGCCCCACCCCCTCCGCCGGGGCCAGAATGGTTTCCCGATAGAGCACGGATTCATCGGTGAAGTCCACGTCCATGCCGAAGCGGTCCAGGCATTGGCGCTTCAAGACCTCCAAATACACTTCGCCCATGGACTGAATATGGATTTCCCGCTTCTGCTCGATGAACTCCACCCGCATCAGGGGTTCTTCTTCTTCCAGGGTTCGCAGGTAATTCAGGGCATGGTGCAGGTCGGTGTGGTCTTTGATCAGCAGGCGGCAGGAATAGCAGGGCTGGATCTTGGCTTCCCGCTCTGTTTTTTCCGTGCCCAGGCCGTCGCCGGGGGCGGTTTTGCTCAATCCCACCACGCAGCAAAGGCCGCCCGCCTCCACGCTGGGAGCGGGGGTATATTTGGCCCCGGAATACAGCCGCAGCTCCGCCGCCTTTTCCGCCCATAGGGTTTCGCCGCTTTCGTCCTTCAGGGTCAGCAGATCCCGCACCTTCAATTCCCCGCCGGTGACCCTAAGGAAGGTCAGCCTTGCGCCCTGGGGGTCCCGGGCAATTTTGTATACCTTGGCCCCGAAGGCGTCGGGCCATTTTTTCCCGGGGTCAAAGGCGGCCAGGGCGTCCAATAATTCCGTCACGCCCTCGTTGCGCAGGGCGGAGCCAAAATACACGGGAAACAGCTTCCGCTGCTGGATCAGCTGGTTCACCCGGTAGTCCGGCACCTGGCCCTCCTTCAAATAATAATCCAGGGCCACTTCATCGCATAGGGCCAGCTTTTCATCGTCTCGGTGGGTAAAGTCCACCGCCCGGTCGGACAGCTCCTTGTTCAGGTTTTCCATCAGGGCGTTCATGTCGCCCTGGAACCTGTCCATCTTGTTTACGAACAGAAACACCGGCACCCCGAACTGCTCCAGCAGCTTCCACAGGGTGCGGGTGTGGGGCTGCACCCCGTCCGTGGCGCTGATCACCAGCACGCACCCGTCCAGGATGCCCATCACCCGCTCCGTTTCCCCGGAAAAATCCGTGTGGCCGGGGGTGTCCATCAATGTCAGGGCCCGGCGTTTGTGGGTCAATTGGGCCTGCTTGGAAAAGATGGTAATGCCCCGCTCCTTTTCCATCCGCTCGGTGTCCAGAAAGGCGTCGCCGTGATCCACCCGGCCCTGCCTGCGCACCGCCCCGGACAGATACAGCATGGATTCCGACAGGGTGGTTTTTCCCGCGTCCACATGGGCCGCCAGCCCGATCACGCTTCCCTTCCACGCCACGGCTTTTTCCTCCTTGCAGTTGGGTTTCTTTCCATAGTGTAACAAAAAAACGCCGCGAACACAACGGGCGTTTTCCATAAAACAGTATTAGCCAAAAATTCAGAAAAGGCATCTGCGTGCTGGATTGGTCAATACTGAATTATGGAGGAAGACACAATGAAATCTCTATTTGAAGAACTTGGTGGTACCTACACCCTGGGTAAAGACGGAATGTACTATCCGAACCTGATGATTGAGGAAGCTGATCAGCGTCCCATTGGAAAATGGGGACGGGTGCACAGGGAATACCTGAAAGCGCAGCATCCGAGCCTTTATCAACGGCTCATTCTGAACGGAACTTTGGGCAGGCATCTTGCCGATGTCAACGAGAGGGCGATGGCGATGCTTGAAAGCCTAATCACACAGATGGTGAAGCAAGAAAGCGTCACGGAGCAACTTAAAGCAGAACAGCCCATGGTATGGGTGGGCAAGATGAACAATATCCGCAGCCGGGCCGAAGAAATCGTCAGAGAAGAAGTTATCAACACCCTGTAATTGACATCGCTGTCAGCAAGATCAAGCAGATCAAGCTGACAGCTTTTTATATTACCTGGATGGGAGTAAAATGGCTCATCCTGCAGCATATAATACAAATGATTGCTATCTTCATTTATCGTTCAACCAAAAAAGGAGACACTTCGATATGTGCGGCAGGACAAGCAATGAAAGCATTTTGATTGGCAGAACACGGAAAAAGGGCAAACTTACTGTATGTGATCAATG
>CAMOUF010000071.1 GCA_946626395.1 uncultured Clostridia bacterium | reverse complement strand
TCCCGGAAATATTCTGCCATGGTAAGGCAGGACAGGCCAACGCGCATACGGGCCCCCGGGGGCTCGGTCATCTGGCCGTATACCAGCGCTGTCTTGCTGACCACGCCGATCCCCTTCATTTCATTGTACAGGTCGTTGCCCTCGCGGGTGCGTCCGCTAACTCCCGCGAACACAGACAAGCCGCCATGCTGCTTGGCCACGTTGTTGATCAATTCCATGATCAGCACCGTCTTGCCCACGCCCGCGCCGCCAAACAGGCCGATCTTGCCGCCCTTGGCGTAGGGGGCGATCAGGTCCACCACCTTGATGCCGGTTTCCAGGATCTCGGAGGAGGATTCCTGCTCCTCATAGGAGGGGGCGGGCCGGTGAATGGGCCAGCGTTCCTCGGTGACGGGGTCGGGCTGGTCGTCAATGGCCTGGCCCAGCAGATTGAAGATGCGGCCCAGGCATTCCTTGCCCACCGGCACGGTGATGGGGCTGCCGGTATCCACCGCGTCCAGGCCGCGCACCATGCCGTCGGTAGCGTTCATGGACACGCACCGGGCCACGTTGTCGCCGATGTGCTGGGCCACTTCCGCGGTGACCTTTTTCTCCCCGTTCTGAATCTCAATGGCGTTGAGCAGTTCAGGCAAATGCCCGTCCTCGAACCGGATATCCAGAACGGGGCCGATGACCTGAACCACCTTGCCAATATTTTTATCGCTCACGATTGGGTTGCTCCTTTCGGGATGGTAAAGGGACAGGGATCAAGGGAGAAGGACGCTATGGCCCGCTCCTGCCTCCCTCATGGCTGAATCACTGTTCCGCGCCTGCCACGATCTCGGTGATCTCCTGGGTGATGGCGCCCTGGCGGGCCCGGTTGAACTTGAGCCGCAGGCCGTCGATCATTTCCCCGGCGTTCTTGGTGGCGGAATCCATGGCGTTCCGGCGGGCGGACACTTCGCTGGCGAAGGAATCGCAGGCGGCGCTGTACAGGCGGCCCGCCAGGAAATTGGGCATCACGGCCTCCAGCATTTCCTCGGGGCTGGGCTCGTACACCGTCACCGCCACCCGGCTTTCTTCTTCCTGTACGGGCAGCACGGGCAGAAGCTGTTCCGTTTGGACCTCCTGGGTCATCATGGACTGGAAGGAGGTATAAATGAGAAACAGCTCGTCAAAATCCCCGCTGCGATAGCCCTTGATCAATTGCTGGGCCAGGCGGTTGCAGGTGCTGACGCTGATGCCTTCCACATGAAACAAATCCTGATCCAGCAGCTCAATGCCCAGGTGCTGGAATTTGTCGATGGCCTTTCTGCCGATGGGCAAAACGCAGTAAGGCGTGCCCTCCGCATGGGCGGCCACGGCCTTAAAGATATTGGCGTTATAGCCCCCGGCCAGCCCACGCTCCCCGGCGATAACGATATAGCACCGCTTTTTCACCGGACGCGGTGTCACGAAGGGCACCTGGGGCTCAGCACACTGGCGCACGGCCGCCATGATGGCGTCCCGGGAAATGACGGCGTAGGGCTTGCTGTTTTCCATGCGCTCCTTGGCGCGGCGAAGCTTGGAGGTGGCCACCAGCTGCATTGCCTTCGTGATCTGCATGGTGCTTTCTACGCTTTTAATGCGCAGTTTGATGGCTTTCATGGACGCTCCTGCCATGACGCGGCCTCCTTACTTCTTGGATTTGATAAAATCGGCGGTGAAGCTCTCCAGGGCAGCTTTGAGTTTCTTTTCAGTGTCCTCGGTAAGCAGTCCGGTGTCCCGGATGGCGCTGAGCACGTCGCCGTGCTGGGCGGTCATGCGCTGGTAGAGAGCTTCCTCATATTCCGCCACGTGGCGAACCTCCACGTCCTTGAGATAATCGTGGGTGACGGCATAGAAAATGCACACCTGATCCTCCACGGCCACGGGATGGTTCCGGTTCTGCTTGAGCACCTCCACGATGCGGGCGCCCTGGGCCAGGCGGGCCTTGGTATCCGCGTCCAGGTCAGAGCCGAACTGGGCGAAGGACTGCAGTTCGCGGTACTGGCTGTAGAGCAGCTTCAGGCTGCCGGCCACCTTCTTCATGGCCTTGATCTGGGCGTCGCCGCCCACGCGGCTGACGGAGATGCCGGGGTCGATGGCGGGCATGATGCCGCTGTGGAACAGCTCCGTTTCCAGGAAGATCTGGCCGTCGGTAATGGAAATCACGTTGGTGGGAATATAAGCGGACACGTCGCCCGCCTGGGTTTCGATGATGGGCAGGGCGGTGATGGAGCCGCCGCCGTATTTAGCGTCCACCCGGGCAGAGCGCTCCAGCAGACGGGAATGGAGATAGAACACGTCGCCGGGGTAGGCTTCACGTCCCGGAGGACGGCGGATCAAAAGGGACAGGGCGCGGTAGGCCACGGCGTGCTTGCTCAGATCATCATAGATGATCAGCACGTCCTTGCCCTGATCCATGAAGTATTCCGCCATGGCGCAGCCGGAATAGGGGGCGATGTACTGCAGGGGGGCCAATTCGCTGGCGGAGGAGCTGACCACGGTGGTGTATTCCATGGCCCCGTTGGCCTCCAGGGTATCCACCAATTGGGCCACAGTGGACATCTTCTGGCCGATAGCCACGTAAATGCAGATGACGTTCTTGCCCTTCTGGTTGATGATGGTATCGGTAGCGATCACGGTTTTACCGGTCTGGCGGTCACCGATGATCAGTTCGCGCTGGCCCCGGCCAATGGGGATCATAGAGTCGATGGCCTTGATGCCGGTCTGCAGGGGCACGGACACCTTCTTGCGCTGGATGATGCCAGGGGCGTTGCGCTCGATGGGGCGCATTTCCTTGGAATCAATGGGGCCCTTGCCGTCGATGGGCTGGCCCAGGGAATTGACCACGCGGCCAATGAGCCCTTCGCCCACCGGCACGGACACCACCTGGCCCGTGCGCTCCACGGTGTCGCCTTCCCGGATGCCCTCGTCGGTGCCCAGCATAACGATGGCCACGGAGTTTTCCTCCAGGTTCAGCGCCATGCCGTATTCCCCGTTGGGGAATTTCACCAGCTCGTTGGCCATGCACTGGTCCAGGCCCGTGGCCCGGGCGATGCCGTCGCCGATCATGATGATGGTGCCGGTGTCGCTTTGGGAAATTTTATTGTTGTAATGCTTGATTTGCTCTTTGATCAGCTTTGAAATCTCTTCTGGCTTCAATTGCATCATATCACCGCTTTCAAATCCATGTGATCATTCAGCCGCCCGTCATGGCCTGCTTGATGGCCTGCAGGCGGTGAAGCACCGTGTTGTCGTAGCGCTTTCCGTCCATTTGGAGCACAACGCCGCCCAAAACAGACGGGTCCACCTTTTCCTTGATGACGACCTCCCGTCCGGACAGGCTTTGCAGCTTTTGCCTAAGCCTTTCCCTCTGGGCATCATTCAGGGGCTGGGCCGTGGTGATCTCGGCCTGGGCCACCTGGTGGTCGCGGTTATAGCAATCCCGGTAGGCGTCCACGCATTCCGCGAAGGCGTAAATTCCTCCGCGCTCCACCAGGAGCTTTAAAAAATTGAGCACGTATTCATGGAGGCCCCCCTGAAAGGTTTCCTCCACGATGCCCACCCGCTCCTGCTTGCTCAGGGCCATGTTGCCAAGCAGCCTGACAAAATCAGGGTTTTTGGCAAAAGCGTCCCGGAGCTCCTGCAATTCAAGCAGCGCGTCCCGTTCGATTTTTTCTTCAGCGCACAGGGCGTACATACCCTCGCCGTATTCTCTGCCGAACTCCGTCACTGCTTTTCACCAACATTCTGAATGAATTCGTCAACAAAGCCGTCGTAATCCTTTTGGTTGATTTCGCGCTCGACCACCTTGGACGCAATATCCACCGCCAGCTCGGAAATTTCGCTCCGCACATCCTGGAGCATCTGCTGCTTTTGCTGGACGATTTCCTGCTCCGCCTTCTGTTTTAAGTGGCTGGCCTGGCTGTTGGCCTCCGCCACGATCTGGTCGCTCCTGTGCTGAGCCGTCTGGGTGGCGTTCTTGATCAGGGCATCGGCTTCCTGCCGGGCGGAGGCCAGGCGGCGCTCATATTCCTGCTTCATTTCGTTGGCTGAATCCCGGCTCTCGTTGGCGTCGGTATACAGCTTATCCACCTGGTTTTTCCTTTCCGCCATCACGGACTGGACGCGCTTGAACAGGAATTTTTTCATGATCAAGTAGATCAGGAGCAGGTTGAGCAGGGAAATCAAAGTATTCCATACATTGATGGAAATAATATCCAATGACTGCATCTTCTCAGCCTTTCTTGTTTTCATCGCTTCAGGTTCCAAGCTCTGAACGGATTTGTCATTTCGTTCAGTTTTTTTTCTCGAACCGAGAACTTGGAATGATCCGTTACAGAAGGGTCTTGCTCCACTGCACGGCGCTCTTGAGGATTTCCACGAAGGAGCCGGGGGCCACGAAGATCAGCAGGATGCCGATGATCAGGCCGTACAGACCGGTGGTTTCCGCCAGGGCGCAGCCCAGGATCAGGGTGGAGGTAACGGCGGACTTGCTTTCAGGCTGACGGCCAACGGCCTCGCAGGCCTTGGCGGCCGCCTGGCCTTCGCCGATACCGGGGCCAACACCGGCGATCAGGGCGATACCGGCGCCGATGGCGCAGCAACCGAGAATGATACCAATTGCGATTTCAAGCATGGGAAAACCTCCTCAAGTTTTTGGTTTTTGTATGTGAGGCGGGCTTGATCGCCCGCTTTGCACCAAGGGATGAAAGCCGCCTTCCTCTTCCGGCGCGGCGGTGGACACGAACATCATCGTCAGCATGGCGAAGATGAACGCCTGCATGCAGCCGCTGAAAATGTCAAAGTACAGGGAAAGTACCGCGGGCAGACCGATTTGCAGGAAGGGAATGGAGCCCAGGGCCCCGGGCAGCCAGCCCAGCAGCATTTTGGAAAGGCTGCGCAGGGCGTAGGCGATCAGCGTGGAAATGACCATGCCGCTCATTACGTTTCCGTCATG
>CAMOUF010000070.1 GCA_946626395.1 uncultured Clostridia bacterium | reverse complement strand
TGGGGAAGATAAATAGTTAAAACAGGAGGAAACATTCATGAAGAAATTGCTGTCTCTCGTTCTGGCGCTGGCTATGCTGCTGTGCGCCGTTCCCGCGCTAGCTGACGTGGCCGCCGACGTGGAAGCGGGCCAGGCCCTGACCCACGACGAACTGGTGGAAAAGGCCAAGGCCGAAACCGGTACTTTCGTGGTGTACGGCAACACCAGCCGTATTTCCACCGCCGCCGAAGCCTTCGCGGCACTGTACGATATTCCCTTTGAAAGCAACAACCTGAAGGACCAGGAAATCTACACCAAGCTGCGCAATGAAAACGGCAACGCCGCCGCTGACATGGTCATGATCCAGGACGGCGCTCAGCTGACCGACGCCATCGACGAGGGCCTGGTGATCAACTTCGTGCCCTCCGAAGTGAAGGACGCGCTGGATGAAGCGGATCAGCAGCCCGCCCTGGTGCATCAGTACATCAACAAGCTGTTCATTTACAACAACCTGGGCGAATCCGTGCCCGCCATCAAGAATGTGTGGGAACTGACCGCCCCCGAAATGAAGGGCAACGTGATCTTCAAGAACCCCGAATCCGAAAAAGTGAACATGAACTTCCTGGTCATGTGCACCAAGCCCGAATGGGCCGATAAGCTGGCGGAAGCCTACAAGGCCTGGAAGGGCGAGGACATCGACCTGGGCAGCTATGAAAACGCCGGCTACAAGTGGGTGGCCGAATTCCTGGATAACGTGACCTTCGGCAAATCCGATACCTCCATCGCGGAAGAAGTGAGCCAGGAAACCGCCGCGGGCAAGATCGGCCTGTTCGTGCTTTCCAAGCTGCGCTCCTCCTCCGTGCTCACCGATAACCTGACCGTGGCCCAGTACGACGCCACCGCCAACGGCTATGCCGTGGAGCCCTTCGCCGGCTTCATGTACCCCATGTACACCATGGTGAACACCAAGGCCACCCGGCCCTACACCGCCATGCTGTTCATTGAATACCTGATGACCCAGGAAGGCTTCCAGCCCTGGGGCAAGAGCATCGGCGCTTACTCCCCCAACCCCGCCATCACCGTCAATGAAGGCGACCTGACCATTGACGTGTGGAAGGGCACCCTGGTGATGGAGGACGCCGAATATATTCTGGACAGCTTTGAAGTGGAGGATTTCATTCTCCAGCACTGCCAGAAATAATTCCTCCGGCGCTGTATGTATCCCCAGCCGGCGGGACGGATTCGCCCGTCCCGTCGGCTTTTCTCGTTTCTTTATGGGAGGTTCGTCATGGATCAAACCGTCAACCGGGGCATCCGGCTGAACAGGGTCAAGGGCAGGGCGCGCGCCTGGATGAGCAAGCCGGCAAACATTATTCTGCTGGTGTTTTTGATCACCTTGACCGTGCTGACCCTGTACCCCTTGATTTCCCTTTTGCTGGAAACGGTTACCATTCACACGGGCCGGGAGGCCCGGGCTGCCAAGCTGGCGGCGGGGGAATTCTCGTTTTATCATTTCCAGCGGCTGTTTTTAACCAAAGAAAATGATTACAGCTGGATTCAGTTTTATCAGCCCTTCCTGAACACCCTGATCATTTCCCTGGCTTCTTCCCTGATCGCCATTCTCTTTGGCGGCGTGGTGGCTTTCCTGGTGACGCGGACAAACCTGAAATATAAAAAGTTCGTGTCCGCTGTTTTCACGTTCCCTTATATCATGCCCTCCTGGACGTTGGCGCTGTTTTGGGAAGCCTTCTTTAAAAACGTGAACATCGGCCTGAAAACCTCCAACGGCATCATGGCCGCCGTGTTCCATGTGTATATGCCGGAGTGGTTCGTGTATGGCGCGTTCCCCATCGCCCTGGTGCTGGGGCTTCATTACGCACCGTTCGCCTATATCCTCATCGGCGGCATTTTAAGGAACATGGACGCCAATTTGGAGGAAGCGGCCACGATTTTAAAAACCAGCCGTCCCCGCATCATCTGGCGGATCACCCTGCCCATCGTGAAACCCGCTATGCTCAGCACCTTCCTGCTGGTGTTCGCCAGCTCCATGAGCGCCTATTCCGTGCCTGTGTTCCTGGGCTCGCCTGTGCGCTATTATGTGCTGAGCACCAAAATGAAATCCCTCATGGACAGCTATCCGGGACAGGCGTATATCATCGTGGCGGTGATGATCCTGTTTGGCGTGGCGATCCTGCTGCTGAACCAAAAGGTTACCAACAGCCGCAAGCAGTTTACCACCGTTACCGGCAAGTCCGGCCAGATCAGCAAGATCAATCTGGGCAAGGCCAATCGGCCTATTGCCATCCTGCTGGTGGTGATTTTGCTGCTGGTGGCGGTGGTGCCGCTGCTGACCTTCGCCATGGAATCCGTGATCATCAAGGCCGGGGATTACAGCCTGAGCAACATGACCCTGGATTTCTGGATCGGCACCGATCTGGAAAAGCGCCTGGATCAGGGCGATTCCACCGGTATCCTGCTCAATCCCAAGGTCTGGAACGCCCTGGGCTACAGCCTGGGTCTGGCCGTTACGTGCGCCCTGGTGGCGGGCACCTGCGGCATCCTGGTGGGCTATGGCGTGGCCAAGCGCCGGGGGAGCAAGCTGGCAAGCTGGGTCAATTCCCTTTCCTTCTTCCCGTATCTGATGCCCTCTTTGGCCTTTGGCGCCATTTACCTGGCCATGAGCTCCAAGATCCCGTGGCTCAGAGGCTTTTTGCTGCTGGGGCTGGTGGGCTCGGTGAAATATCTGCCCTTCGCTTCCCGGTCTGGTGTCAACGCCATGCTGCAATTGTCCGGGGAAATCGAGGAGGCGGCGGTCATTACCGGCGTGCCCTGGTGGAAGCGGATGCTGCGGGTCATTTTCCCCATTCAGAAATCATCCTTCCTGTCGGGGTATCTGCTGCCCATGGTGTCCTGTATGCGTGAGCTGTCCCTGTTCGTGCTGCTGGTGCCCACCAGCAACACCATCCTGACCACCATGCTGATGCAGTATTCCGAAAAGGGCTGGGCCCAGTTCGGCAATGCCATTAACCTGCTGATCATCATAGTGGTGCTGCTGGTGAACTTCACCGTCAATAAGCTGACGGGCGCTTCGATTGATAAGGGGGTAGGCGGTTAAGATGCCCGAGATTATTCTGAAAAACGTGTCCAAGCGCTTCGGCAAATTCGTGGCCGTGGATAACCTGAACCTGAACATTGAAAGCAATTCTTTTATCACCCTGCTGGGCCCATCCGGCTGCGGCAAAACCACCACCCTGCGCATGATCGCCGGGCTGGAAACCCCCACCGAAGGCAGCATCACCATCGACGGGAAAACCGTGTTTGACGCTGACCGGGGCATCAACCTGCCGCCCAACAAGCGGGACGTTGGCTTCCTGTTTCAGAATTACGCCCTGTGGCCCCACATGACGGTGTACCAGAATATCGCCTTCGGCCTGGAAAACCTGAAATGGGATAAGAAAAGGATTCAGGAACGGGTGAAGGAACTGCTGGTGATGCTGCGCATCGAGCAGTTTGAAAAGCGCTATCCCAGCGAACTGTCCGGCGGCCAGCAGCAGCGCGTGGCCATCGCCCGCACCCTGGCCCCGGGGCCCAAGGTGCTGTTCATGGATGAGCCCCTGTCCAACCTGGACGCCAAGCTGCGCATGGAAATGCGCACGGAATTAAAGCGTCTCCACCGGGACACGGACTCCACCTTCGTCTATGTGACCCACGATCAATTGGAGGCCATGACCCTGTCCACCCGGGTGTGCATCATGGAAACCGGCGTTTTGCAGCAGTACGCCCCGCCCCTGGAAATGTACAATAACCCCGCCAACCTGTTCGTGGCCGACTTTATGGGCAACCCCACCATGAACTTTATCGACGGCCATATAAACGCGGGGGGCGAAGTTTCTTTCGGCGGCATGAAGGCCCGCTATGAAGGAAAAGAACAGATCGGGGAAAAGGATGTGGTGGTGGGCATCCGGCCCGAATACATTCATATCGACGAGGAAGGCGCCCGGGAAGCCACCGTGTATTCCACTCTCCCCTCCGGTATGGAAACCACGGTGAAGCTGGACGTGAACGGCACGTCGCTGACCGCTGTGGTGTTTGGCGACGTGGACTATCCCGTGGACGCCCAAGTGAAATTCAGCTTCCATAAGGCCGCGGTGATTTTCGACCAAGCCACCGGGAAAAATATCGGCCGGGGAAAGTTGACCCTGCTGTAATGCTTTTCCGCCTGCCGGGAACATCCTGCAGGCGGAATATTTTTGCGTAAATTGATGGAGGTTTGGAAGGAAGAAGCGCTTTTATGTCGAAACACTCTTTTTGTTTCTGAATGATGGAAGAAAGGAAAGCAACGTGATGAAGATCGGTTTTTGCGCTTCTCTGGATCGTATTAAAGAGGTGGCGGCCGCAGGCTTTGATTATATCGAGCCGCCCATGAACGCCCTGGCTGCCCTGACGGACGACGCCTTTGAAGCCCTGCTTTTAGACGTAAAAAAGATCGGCCTGCCCGTGCCCGCCTTCAACTGCATGTTCCCCGGGAATTTGGCGCTGCTGAATCCCGATACCAGCGACGGGGAAATCCTTCAATATCTGCAAGACATGTTTTCCCGGGTGCAGCGCCTGGGCGGACGGGTGGCCGTGTTCGGCAGCGGCAAAAGCCGCATGCGGCCTGAAAGCGTTCCCTATGATCAGGCGTTCCGGCGTTTGACCCAAGTGACCCGGATCATTGGCGACGCTGCCGGGCAGCATGGCGTGACCGCGGTGATCGAGCCCTTAAACAGAACGGAAACCAATATGATCAATTCCGTGGCGGAGGGCGCGTGCCTGAAAGCGGCGGTGAATCATCCCCAGGTAAAGCTGCTGGCGGACTATTACCACATCGCCATGGAAGGCCAGCCGCCGGAGGATCTGGCCCGCGTGGGGGGTATCGCTCACTGCCATATCGCAACCCTGCAAGGCCGCAAAACGCCCCTTGAGCCGGAAGACGGCTTCAAGGCAATGTTCGCCGCCATGAAGCAAACGGACTATCAAGGGCTGATCAGCGTGGAAGGAAAATGCGACGATTTGCTTCGGGACGGCCCCGTGGCGGCGGAGATGCTGAAAAAGCTGTATGAAGAAGCATGATTTGATGGAACGAGGTGAAAACCCATGGAAACGTTCAAGGTAGGCATGATTGGCTGCGGCTCCATTTCCGGCAACCATTTTCACGCCATCCGGCACACGGAAAACGCCCAGGTGGCCGCAGTATGCGACATCCGTCCGGACCGGCTGGAAAAAGCCATGCAGGAGCAGGCCGTTCCCGGATACGCCGATTATCATGAGCTCCTTTCCCGGAGCGATATCGACGCGGTGCACGTGTGCGTGCCCCATTACCTTCACGGGCAAATCAGCGTGGACGCCCTGCGGGCGGGCAAGCATGTGCTGTGCGAAAAGCCCATGGGCATGTCTCTTATGGAAGCGGAGGCGATGGAGCGGGCCCAGCGGGAGTCCGGCAAACAATTGACCATCTGCTTCCAGAACCGTTATAACGGCGCGTCTCAGCGGATGAAGAAAATCATCGACGGGGGAAGCCTGGGCCGGGTGATCGGCGGCAGCGCCTTTATGTGCTGGGATCGGGATGAAGCGTATTATCAGAACTGCTATTGGCGGGGCTCCTGGGAAAAAGAAGGGGGCTCGGTGCTGATCAATCAGGCCATTCATACCCTGGATTTGCTGCGCTGGCTGTCCGGCGGGCTGACATTAAAAAACGCCACCATGACCGCCAAGCGCCTGGCCGATACCATCGAAACGGAAGATACCTGCGATATGCTGCTGGAAAACGAACGGGGCAATCGTTTCATCTTCTTCTGTACCAACTGCGCTTCCGGCAACCAGAACATTCTGCTGAATCTGATCCTGGAAAAGGGCGAAATGCACATGGACGGTGCGCGGCTCACCGTCGTTTCACCGGACGGCGTTACCTGCGAAGATTTTTCCGCCGGCCCCGGCGTGGGAAAGGATTATTGGGGCGCGGGCCACGACCTGCTGATTTCATCCTTCTATGCCGCCCTGGCAGCGGGAAAGGCCCCGTACATTACCGCCCAGGACGCCCTGGAAACCACCCGGATCATGGACGCAGCTTATCATTCTGCGTCCATCCTGCGCAAAAGACCTTAAAACGAAGAGGGAGAGAGGAACAAAATGATTTCCTCGCTCCCTCTTTTTGTGCCCAGTCAGTCGTAATTATTTGCAAAGCACTTTCAGTTACGAAGCTCCTAAGAGCATAGCGTGCAGGGCGGAGAGTGAAGAGTACAGAGTTCAGAGTGCAGAGAATATTGAACACATAAGGAACGTATCCAGACTTAGAACACCAGAATTATCCGTACTCTGAACTCTTCACTCTGAACTCTCTATCTCCTATTGCCTTTTGCCTAAAGCCATAAACTTTTACTTGATCCGAATGAAAAATTACCTTTTTTTCAGGCTGCCCAGCAGCATGCCGGACAGGCCGCCGGCCGCCACGCCCATGAGCACGTCGGTGAGATACCCCAGCCAGGAGATTTTCTGCTGGCTGAGCAAAGCATAGAGCAGCACACCGATGCCCATATAGATCAGCCCCAGCAGCGCGCCTCTCCGGATGCCGCTTGGATCGTCTCGGAGAACGATGGCCTGCACGCCCAGGAAGATGGCTCCCACCTTAATGACCTGGTTCACAATGCTGATGATGCCATCGCTTACATCCGTAAAGCCGATGATTACCGCGAACACGATCACTGCCGCCACCGTGGCCGCGACGGAAAGCAGCAGCCCCCGCCAAAGAGCGGTGGATTTCCCGGCCGCCCGCCTGGTTTTTCTGATTGCCTGCTGTGCCATTTCAGTGCCTCCTTGCGCTTTTTGTTTCAGCATATGCAGGCGCAAAAACGAACAGAACACAAAAAGAGTTCCAAGTTCTAAGCGAAAAAGATTTTCACGAACAGCGAAACGATTGCGCTGAACTGAATCCGCTTGTAACTTGGAACTTAGAACTTGGTTGAAAGGAACCCGCAGGCGTGCTTATTTCACCGTGATCAAATCATATTCCCGGGTGCCCAGGCCGATGCGTTCGGCATGTGCCAGGGTTTCTTTCCAGTGCACGTTGGGGTTGCTGTCGGTGAAATGGTCATGGTGGCGCTGCCAGCCGGGCTTGGCCAGGTTATCCCCCAATTGGCTGTTGCGGATGGGCTCCGCTTTCTGGCACAGATCCACGCAGGCCTGATCCAGGGCCACCGGGTCAAAGGACGCCAGCATACCGATATCCGGCAGGATGGGCGCGTCGTTTTCATCGTGGCAGTCGCAGTTGGGGGACACGTCGGTGATCAGGCTGATATGGAAGCAGGGACGGCCATAGCAAATGGCCTGGGTGTATTCCGCCATTTTCCGGCAAAGCATGTCTCCGGCGCTGTCGTTCACGTTGCTGATGGCGTCAAAGGCGCAAGCGCCGATGCAGCGTCCGCAGCCCTTGCAGATCGCGGGGTTAATGAACGCCTTGTGATCCGCGCCGTAGGAAATGGCGTCGCTGCCGCATTCCTTGGCGCAGCGCCCGCAGCCCCGGCAGGCGTCCTGATCCACTTCCGGGGTGCCGTCGTTGTGCTGGAGCATTTTGCCCGCCCGGCTGCCGCCGCCCATGCCGATGTTCTTGATGGCCCCGCCAAAGCCCGCCATTTCGTGGCCCTTAAAATGGGTCAGGGAAATCAGGATATCCGCGTCCATCAGCGCCCGGCCGATCAGGGCGGTTTTGCAGTATTCGCCGTTGTGCACCGGCACCTCGATGTCGTCCGTGCCCCGCAGGCCGTCGGCGATGATCACATGGCAGCCGGTGGTGACGGTGTTAAAGCCGTTCATTTCCGCGTTGGTCAAATGATCCAGCGCGTTTTTCCGGCTGCCGGGGTAAAGAGTGTTGCAGTCCGTCAGGAAGGGCTTGCCGCCTTTTTCCCGGATCACGTCGGCCACCGCCTTGGCATAATTGGGCCGCAGGAAGGCCAGGTTGCCCAGCTCCCCGAAATGCATTTTGATGGCGACAAATTTTCCGTCAAAATCAATGTCTCCAATTCCCGCCTGCCTGATCAGCCGCTGCAGCTTGGCTGGCAGGCTCACGCCGATGCGGGTGCGGAAATCCGTAAAATAAACCTTGGCTTTGCTCATAAAGCGCCTCCTTTAACATGGAAGAAATACACATACATTGCTTATCTACATGATAAACGGAAACACCCCCGTAAGTCAAGAGTGAAATATTTTTCAATGGATGATAATGGAAAATATATTGGAATGAAGCGATTGACTGAATGGAGAAAACATGATAAGATACCACCATCCATGTTAAAAATGGATCAAATGATTGCAAGGAGGAAAGCTGTACGATGAAAAAAGTGTTTTCTTTGCTGACCGCCCTGATGCTGCTGTGTTCTTTTTCATTTGCCTGCGCGGAAGGGGAAAAGGATCTGCTGGCCCGCATTCGGGAACGGGGCACCCTGATCATCGCCACCGAAGGCAATTGGAGCCCCTGGACTTATCACGATGAAAACGATGTGCTCACCGGCTTTGATATTGAAATCGGGGCGCTGATCGCCAAGGGCCTGGGCGTGGAGCCCCAGTACATGGAAACCGACTGGGCATCCATCCTGGCGGGAGTGGACACGGGCCGTTTCGATATCGCCTGCAACGGTGTGGACTACACGGAGGAGCGGGCTGAAAAATATTCCTTCTCTGATCCTTATGTGTACACGGAAATCGTGCTGGCGGTGAAAGCAGGCAATGAAGCCATCAAGACCTTTGAGGATTTGAAGGGCCGCACCACCTCCAATTCTCCCAATTCCACCTATGCCCTCCGGGCGGAGCAGTACGGAGCTTCTGTCGTGTATGTGGACACGCTGGGCGAAACCATGTCCATGGTGGCCCAGGGCCGTGTGGACGCCACCATCAACGCCAAAGGCAGCGTGGATGATTATATGAGCGAGCATCCCGAAGCCCCCATCCAGGTGGTGCTGACCGTGCCCGGCGACCCGGTGTGCTATCCCGTGCGCAAGGCGGACGACACCGCCAGCCTGGTGGAAGCTATCAATGAAATTCTCCGGCAGGCCCGGGAGGACGGCACTCTGGCAGCGCTGTCCATCAAATATTTCGGCGCGGACTTGACCAACCCCCAATAATGCTCCTTTGCTTTATTTCAGAACGTCGGCATTCGTCGGCGTTCTTTTTTGATTGAATTGTAAAAATCCCATGACCAGTCTTGTGATTGTGTGGAATCTTTTGTATAATGAAATAGAATAAATGCAAACGGAGAAAAGCAATGCGGATTTATGTGAATATCCAGGGCTTGGGAAAAAGGAAAGCTGCGATTTCCGCCCAGCCCATGGAGCTTGATGGAAAGCCTGAAACCGTAAAAGAATTGCTCTTTGCCTGCGTGGCCCAGTGCGTCAGGCGTCATCAGGCCCGCCTTCAGCAGCGGGAACCTATGCCCATGACGGAAGCGGATATGGACGCTATGGCGCAGGTGGGAAAACTGGCCTTTGGCATTGATTATAACGGCAAGGAAGTGGATCTTTTGTCCGCCCGGGAAACGGCGGCCCAGGGATATCGGGACGGACTGTTCCGGGTGTTCCAGAATGATGAAGCCCTGGGGGAACTGGACGCGCCGCTGACGGTTCGGGAAAACGACCGCTTCACGTTTATCCGCCTGACCATGCTGACGGGCTGGATGGGATGAGGATTCCCGAAACAGTTATTTGGCTGATAAAAGGAGAGAGCAAGCGATGCAAGGAATCAACGCGCCCCTTTTGCACCTGATCACGTTTTTCTGCCAGCACCCAAAAGCCAAGGAATACGCCGAAGGCATCTTCCAGAAGCGGAAAGGGATTGAGGAGGACAAGCTGCTTTTTACCTCCACAGCGCGTTATCAATCCACCAAAACCTTTGCGGCTCTTGAAAAAGCCCTGGAGGATGGGGAGAAGCCCTCAACCTTTTTTGAGCAAAAAGCCTCCTGGCTCTTTGGCACTTTCATTCTGCCCCGGTTCAAGGAGGCTTTTTTCTGGGCGGTGGACGCCTGCCGGGAATGGCCTTATTCCATGGGCTGGGCAAGGCGGCCCCTGCGTTCCCCCAGCTATGGGGATTATGCCGCGAAAATCAACTCCATCGTGTGGCATTTCTCCAATTGCATGGTGGACGCCGATCTGTGCGGCCTGCTGACCGGCCAGGTGCCAGAGGACGCGGCCGATTTTTTGAAAGAGCATAAGTCCTATTGTCCGGAGCTGATCGCTTATGAACTGAATCGAGGCAATCCTCGGCTGGAAGAATTGCTTTCCGCCGCCCTGAACACGGACGGAGACGCGCCCACCCTCACCCACGACATGATCGCGGGGATTATGATGAGCCGTCACGCAGGCATGGTGGATCATTTGGTTCGGCTGCTGCTGGCCGCTCAATTGCAGGAAGGACTGCGGCAATCCATCTGCGAGCGGGCGGACGAAGGCACGGTGGAAAACTATCTCCGGCTGCTGCATGTGATCGACGATAACAACCTGATTCGGTTTTCTTCGGTGAAGCGGGCCGTGGGCGTATGGACGGGCATCCTGGCCGATGATGCTACGGATTTGGAGCGGGTGACAAAGAAAGAGCTGGAATTGCTGATCGCCGCTTTGGAGCAGCCGGAGCGCCGGGAAGCCATGTCCCATTCGGAAGACCCCATCGCCCTGACCATTTCCTTGTGGGCGCTGGGCGTTATCAACGTGTATGACGCGGTAAAGCGCGCGGAAGATCTGGCGGAAACCGGCAGCCGCCATCAGACACTGACCTGTGGATACTTTGCTTCTATGCTTTCCAACTGGCGTTTGGCCCACCGGATGGGCAAATGCGCCTTGAAAAAATATCCCGATGATCAGGAAATCCTGGCGGTGTATCTGTTTGATTTTGCCCGGGGCGGCGGGGAGAGCAGGCGGTATTCCCTGTTTTTTGATACTCCCCAGGAGGGCCGGGATTATTACGCTCTTTTGAAAAATCATTTCAGCCGCATGAAGGAAAAGGAAAAGCGGTTTTCCCCCTGCATATTTCCCTGGTATGAAGCCACCCTCAAGCGCTGCGATATCGCGGAAAAGCTGTGCGATCTGGCGGAGCTCATGGGTGAAGAAGCCTATCTGGATGACGCCATACTTTTGATTCCTTCCGTAGATTCGTTCAGGCGAATTTATGTGATGGAAGCGCTGCTTTCCAAGCCCCAGCGGGAAAGCCAGTACCGGGCCATTATGAACTGCCTTGCGGATAAATCCCAGTACGCCCGGGAAAAAGCCTATGAAATCGCAAAAGCGCTGCCGGTGGACAAGCTGGATATTCCTTCAATCGAAAACCATCTGCGCCTGAAAGCCGCGGATATTCACACCGGGTGCATCGGCTTACTGTATCAACAGATGAATGACAGCCTGTTTGCCTCCGTGGAACGGCTGATGCAGGACGGGAACGAGGGAAAGCGCAGCGCCGCCTACGACCTGATCGTGAAAATTGCCGGGGACGAAAAGCGTGCTTCTTTATGGGGCTCCTGCCGGGAGCTGCTGAGCTGCCGGGAACCCGGAGATGAAAAGGAAAAGCTGCTGTGGCAGACTGCCGTCACCGCTGTTTCTCCCGGGAAGGAGGAGAGCACCGATGCCCTCTATACCGAGGCGGACGAATATATTCCAGACATCACATTTTTGAAGGAGCCCAAGTACCGGGAGGCCTTCCTGGCTTATTTCCCGGATACGCAGCTTTTCTCCCCGGAGGAGGAAAAGAAATCCCTGAATGCCATCCTCAAGCAGGGAGTCAATCCTTTGCTGGACAAGACGAGGGCTTGCGCCTCCTGCCTGCAGGCCCGAGAGGATTTACAATCCCTTGCTGATTGGATTGCTCGGCACGAAAACGATTCCATTGGCGTGAACCCCTGTACCCGGGAAGAAGAGCTGCTGGGCAGCGGGCGGCTATGGAGCGCGGAGATCTATGAACTCAATAACATGCCCTTTCCCTGCGCTGACCTTTGGGAGGAATGGTATCAGGACATGGAGGGGCCCAAAGCCCTTCTTCCTGCGGCTGTGCTGGCGCTGTCGACAAAGTACGATGCCAATGGAAATGCAGCCGTTGATCTCCTGTTTGGCCCAGGGTTTTCCCAGGCGACAGAACCTCGGTATATCAGCGCCATACTGTCCGTCCTGAGCTTCCTGATCAAGGAGCATGGAAACAGGGAAGAAATGCATTTGGCCGGCATGGCGGTGGCGGATTGGTTCTTATCGGCTCCGGAAAGCCAGATCGTTTACCGGGAGAACAATGCCTGGCACTGCGCCGCCAGCCATCCCGCCGTGTCGATGGTGCTGGAGGGCATTTGCCAGCGGGATATAGGGGAGGAGGATCAAGCCTTCGCCGTTCGGGCGGCGATGCAGAAGCGCTTTGAAAGCGCCTATGTTTCCAAGGTGATGATGGAACAAAAAGGGGGACACGCCGCCATCGCGCTTTATCATCAGCGTTACAGCATCGAGCCCGCGCTCGTAACGCCCATGCTTCCGGGCAAGGCCCAGGTGATACGGCCGGGAATATTGGATTATCTCTCCGCATGCCTGCGGGGCCAGATTACCAGGCGAACAGTGTATTATTACTTGTTCCAACACCTCAATATGCGTTCGGCGTTGGAGGAACTGTCCAGCCTTTCCCTGTTTTACCGTGCCAGCCAGGGGGAAACGGGGCTGAACCTGCGCAGAAGCCGCAGCCGTTTCATGCAAGGAAACGCGGCCCGCAAAACGGTGGAAAGGCTCCTGGGCAGGCAGGATGGCTTTTCGCCGGAGCAGCTTTCCCTGCTTTCCCTTGCCGATCAGGTTTATTCCGATATTCTGCCCTTAATTCTCCATGCCGAAATCAACCGGGGCGAGCTGGAAACTCCTTATACCGACGCCGTTACCAGCATTCAGTATCTTTGCGGGGCGGAATGGCTGGGAGTGATCCTGGCGGCTTTGGGCAAAGAAAAGCTAGAAAGGTCAGAATTATATTACTGGCGAACGCTGTCCCGCAAGGCCAGCCTGTCCCATCTGCTGGGGGTTAGCGCGCCGGGGCCGGAGGATTCTTTGGAAACCCTGCAAAAGGTCATTCGGCAATACGGCATCAAAGAGCAGAGACTCATTGAAACCGCCATGTACAATCCCGCTTGGGCGGAGCTCATCGGCAGGCATCTGGGCTGGGAGGGCTTTGTCTCCGCTGTGTTTTATTTCATCGCCCATATGAAGGCGGATTTGGACGAAAGCCGCATGGCGGTGATTGCCCGGTATACGCCACTCTCCGCTGAGGCGCTGAACGACGGGGCCTTTGACCTAACCTGGTTCCAATCGGCTTACGGGGCGCTGGGGGAGGAACGCTTTTTCCTGCTGTATGACGCCGCCAAATATATTTCCGACGGGGCCAAGCACAGCCGCGCCCGGAAATATGCCGACGCCGCTTTGGGAAGAATGGACCTTCCTGAAGTGGAACGGCAGATTCAGGAAAAGCGCAATAAGGATTTGCTGATGGCCTATCCCCTCATTCCCTTAAAAGGAGAAGAGGACGCGCTGCGGCGCTTCCTGTTCATTCAGCGGTTCCTGAAGGAAAGCCGTAAGTATGGCGCTCAGCGCTCGGCCAGTGAAAAGCGGGCCTGCGAAATGGCTCTGGAAAACCTGGCCCAGCATACCGGCGACCGGGACGTGGCCCGCCTGACCCTGCGGATGGAAAACCGCTTGGCAGAGAACCGGCAGCTTTTATTCCAGCCCAAGGCCGTGGAGGACATTTCCGTGCGCCTGGCCGCCGACCCCAAGGCCGGGGTCGCGCTGATCTGCGAAAAAGGAGGAAAGGAATTAAAAGCTGTACCCGGGCGGCTGAAAAAGCATGAAACGATCTTGACCCTCAGCGAAGCCAAGAAAGAATTGACGGAGCAATTCCGCCGCACCCGCCGCTTCCTGGAGGAAGCCATGGAAACGGGTGTATCCTTTACCGTCAGGGAATTAACGGCTCTGCGGGAAAACCCCGTGATCCAGGGCATGATGGAAACCTTGGTTTACAGGAGCGAAAACCGCTTTTTCCTGCTTACCGTCAACGGATTCTGCGATTTGGAAGGGGAAATGGTTCCCCTGGCGGAAAAAGCGGAATTGACGCTGGCGCATCCTTATCAATTGTATACTGCCGGGGTGTGGCCCGCCTGGCAAAGACTGCTGTTTGAAAGGCAAATCACCCAGCCCTTCAAGCAGGTTTTCCGGGAACTGTATATCAAAACGGCGGATGAACAGGAAGCCCTTGTTTCCCAGCGCTATGCCGGATATCAGGTGCAGCCCAGGAAAGCCGCGGCGGCCCTGAAAGCGCGCAGGTGGCTGGCCGCCCCGGAAGCCGGGCTGCAAAAGATATATTATCAGGAAAACATCGTGGCCAATATGTTCGCCCAGGCGGATTGGTTTTCTCCCTCGGATATCGAGGCCCCGGCCATCGAATGGGTCGCCTTCAGCGACCGGCGCACCGGTGAGCAAATTCCGCTCAAGCATGTGCCGGAGGTTATTTTCTCCGAGGTCATGCGGGACGTGGATTTGGCGGTGAGCGTGGCCTATGTGGGCGGCGTGGACCCGGAAGCCAGCCATGCCACGGTGGAAATGCGCGGCGCGCTTTTAGCCTTTACCCTGCGGCTGTTCAAACTCTCCAATGTGGAAATCGCCAATCGCCACGCTCTGATCCGGGGAACGCTGGCCCGTTATTCCGTGCACCTGGGCAGCGGTGTGGCGCACCAGCAGGGCGGGCCCATGCTGCAAATTCTGCCCGTTCATTCCCAGCATCGGGGCAAACTGTTTTTGCCCTTTGCCGACGACGATCCCAAAACCGCTGAAATCATTTCCAAGGTGCTGCTCCTGGCCCAGGATCAGAAGATCAAGGACCCCTCCATTTTAGAGCAGATCGTGAAAGAATAAAAAAATTCCCGCTTCCTGATTCGAGCATTTGGAAATCAGAAAGCGGGTTTTTTGTTCAAAGGATCATTGCCGCCGCAGGGATGCCTGGAGCTCCTCCAAATGGTTTTGCAGCTTGGTGCGGGCATCCAGGGTGGAGGTGGTGGACAGGGCCAATAGATCGTCCATGGTGTCCAGGTCTTCATTGAGGGTGGTGAAAAAATCGGCTCTGACCAAGCGCCCGCTTTCGCCGCCTGCCAGGGAAATGCTCATGGTGTTGAGCTGATCCATATAATAAACATATTGGCGCACCCGGGCCAGCCGGGCGGAATAATTGGAGGTGACGATGCTGTTCAGTCGGGACACCTCGTCGATGGCGGCGGCGGAAGCGCTGTACATCCGCTGCTCAAACTGCATGGCGACCTTCCTTTGATACCCCATGTTCTGAACCAAAAGCACCCCCAGGCCGATGGACAGGATCAAAAGCACCACGCAGATCAGAAACAGGATTTTCCGGTGCATCTTTAAATCGGCAATGCTCACCTGAAACCGGGGTGTCGTTTTCCGGTACATCATCATAAAGCCTTCTTTCCCATGTATGTGGAGATTGGTTTCCTGTTTCCCGCCTTTTTTCATCTTTCGGTGGGCAGGACAGACCTATTATAGCACAGGATCGCTTCGCTCGTAAAGATATATGACAAAACAATTGCCCCATCGACGAAATACGCAAAAAAGACGCGGAGATTCCCGCGCCTTTACGGAGAGCCACAGTCCTCAGCCCTGCAGGCCCCGGCTTTGCCGGTCCATATCTTCGATCACGATATCGTGAATTTCGCCCAGGGTGGCGCAGTATTTCAGCACGTTCCAGGGCTCGTTGCTGTGGAAATGGATCTTGATCAGCTCGTCGTCGCCCACCACCAGCAGGCAGTCGCCGGGCAGGTTTTCGATGAAGTAATCGCGGATCTCGTCCTCATCCAGGTCGTGGCCTTCAATGAGCAATTGGGTATCGTAACGGGGATCAATCATGGTGTGTTCCTCCTCTTTTTTTAATCGTATTGTAAAGTCAATGGATGACTTATTCTCCCTCAATGCAGATCCTGGTGCGTTTGGCTTCGCCGGACAGGATTTTGGCGATGGGGCTGCGGGCATGGGAAATCAGCACCTCCACGCCTGTAACGGCGCTGCGCAGGGCAAATTCCAGCTTGGCCCCCGCCCCGTTGGCCCCGGCGCGGCTGGCGCCCACGCAATGGGTCTGCCACTGGCGAACGGCTCGGGTCAGCTCCTCAGCGTTCTGGCCGGTGATTTCCTCCACCAGGGTGCTGGGGTCATGGGGATCGGCATAAATGCCATCGGTGGAGGTGAGCAGGATCAGCTTCTTCGTGTGCACCAACTGAGCCACCACGGCGGCGGTTTCATCGTTGTCCACGCACTCCACCACCGTTTCCCGGGGATGCTGGGATTGGAGCGTGGCCAGCTCCATTTTCCGGTTTTCCTCGTCGCTGACGCAGTCGTTATAGTTGATGATGGGAATAGCTCCCTGCTCCGCCGCCCGCTGCAAAAGACCGAAAAGATGCTGGCGCTTCTGGGGATCATTAAAGTGGTTATGCTCTACCAGCACCTGCCTCACGCCGTATTCAGGCTTAATGAACCGGCGGTAGTTCTCCATCAGGATGGCCTGGCCCTGGGCGGAGTAATCGGTTTTGTTCTGCTCCGGGTCGCCGTCCAGCTCCCTGCCCGTACGCTTCAGGTAGTCCAGGCGGCCGATTTCCGTCGCGCCGGAGGACACCAGCAGCATGCCGGGCCTGAGCTCGCTGCTCAGACGGGCGAAGATGTTATAGTCGATATCCTTATCCTCCCGGCGAATCAGCGCCATGGAGCCGATCTTGATCACCAGTTCAATGCCGCTCATGCCGCTGCCTCCTTCTTTTTGCCGATTTCCGTCAGGTTATTGATCCATTTGCCGCTGAGAAAGCGGGGGAGACCTACGCCGATCTTCACCAGCTCCTCAATGAAGCTGAACAGGAAGATGCCTTCAATGGGCAGGCCCAGCGCCACGGTAGCCAATGCCACGCAGGGCACGCCGATCACCCAGACGGAACCCGCGTCCAGCGCCATGGAGAACAGGGTATCCCCGCCGGCCCGGAGCACGCCCACGATATTGATGGTGTTAAAGAACCGGAAGGGGAACATGCAGCCCGCAATCAGCAGGATATTGGCGGCGCTTTGCAGGGTCTCTTCCGACAGGCGGCTGAACAAACCCAGGATCGGACCCCGCAGGGCAATGAGCACAGCGCCGGTCGCCAGGCTCAGCATTTCCACGGCAAACAGCATGCGCCGGGAAATGAGAATGGCCTGATCCCGGCTGCCCGCGCCAATGGCATGGCCAATCATGATGGCAGTGGCGTTCACCACGCCGAATACCAGCACCGTCATCAGCTGATCCACATTGTTGTATACACCAATGGCGTTTACCGCCGCGTCGCCCCGCATGCCATAAAACACAGCGTAAGTGGTAATGCCAAGACTCCACAACCCTTCATTGGCCACCACCGGCAGCACCCGTTTGATATAGCCCACCGTGAACTGTTTTTCGGGCATCTTCATATCGCCCACGCGGATGGCGCCTGGCTGATGTTTTATGTACGTATACCCGGCATTTACTGACAGGCTGACGAAAGCGGCAAACACGGTGGCGATGGCTGCGCCCTGGACACCCAGGGCAGGCGCGCCCAGGTTGCCGTAAATCAGCACCCAGTTAAGGAAAGTGTTGGTCAGGATGCCAGCGATGCCCGCCGTCATAGCGATCTGCGGCTTGCCGGTGGCCCGCAGGGGGTTGGAGAATACGATGTCGATGGCGGCGAACAGATAGTTCAGCCCGACCCAGCTCAGGTATTCCGCGCCCAGACGGCGGCTTTCCCCCGCAGGCAAAAACAGGCTGATGATCTGATTGGGAAACAGCATCGCTCCCGCCATGAAAATTAGAGCCAGCCCCACCGTGATCCGGAAGCACAGGCTCATCACCTTGCGGATGCCCTGCTGATCCTGCTTGCCCCAGAACTGGGAAATGAAAATGGAGGAGCCGGACGCCGCCCCGAACAGGAACAGCTGAAACAGAAAGGAAAACCGGCCTGCCTGGGTCACGGCGGCGTAGGGCGCGTCGCTGCCCAGGCCCGCGATCATCAGCCCGTCCACGATGTGGGCGGAGGCGGCGACCAGGTTCTGCAGCGCCATAGGCAGGGCGATGCGCAGCATTTTGGAGGAAAAGGACGGCTCCCAATGAAATATTCTCCGGGTCGATTCTTTCATTTGAAATGATGATCCTTTTATAAAACAGAGTAATTTTCCTGCCGCATCAAAAATGCTTTCAGTTACGCAATTCCTGAGCGTACAGCAGGCAGAACAAAGAGTGAAGAGTACAGAGCGCACAGTTCAGAGATTACAGCAGGATGCAAAGAACGAATCCGGCCTTGAAATGATTTCATCATCTGAACGCTGAACTCTATACGATCAATCTCACGTTTCCTATTGCCTGATACCTATTGCCTAATGCCTCATCCAGATATTACAGCGCTTTCCGGATGGCGGCAAGCAAATCATCGTAGCTTTCAAAGGCGGGCAGTTCCGGATGATCCTGCTTGATCTGCTCGGTACTGCGGAACAGGAAGCCCGCCTTGCTGGCCTGGATCATGCCCAGGTCGTTGTAGCTGTCGCCTGCGGCGATGGTGTCAAAGCCCACGGACTGGAGGGCCTTCACGGTGGTCAGCTTGCTCTTTTCACAGCGCATATGATAGCCGGTCACGGCGCCGTCCGCCGCAACCTCCAGGGTGTTGCAGAAGATGGTGGGCCAGCCCAGCTTTTTCATCAGGGGAGAAGCGAACTGGGTAAAGGTATCGCTCAAAATGATCACCTGGGTTTCTTCCCGCAGGGCGTCCAGAAATTCCTTGGCTCCGGGCATGGGGTCAATGGTTTCGATCACTTTTTTGATTTCGTTCAGGCCCAGGCCGTGCTCCTTTAAAATGCCGATGCGCCATTTCATCAGCTTATCATAATCAGGCTCGTCCCGGGTGGTGCGTTTCAGTTCGGGAATGCCGCTGGCCTGGGAAAAGGCGATCCAGATTTCAGGCACCAGCACTCCTTCCAAATCGAGGCATACGATATTCATGATCGGTTTCATCCTTTCGCTTCTTCTTTTTTCTTGTCCTCCATGGCAGCGGTCAAATCCTCCGCCTTGAGGCACATGAGGGTGTCTTTGTTGATTTCTTCCTTGACGGAGGCCAGCCGGTCCGCCTGGGCGGAAATGGCGCGTTCAAACAGGTTGCGCACGCCCCGGGCGTTGCCGAAGCTCTCGGAATCCTGGCTCTGCTCCTCCAGGATTTCCTTTAATTTTTCCTTGCCCTCTTCGTCCAGGGTGTAGCCGCTCTTGCCGCAGCGCATCTCAAAAATGCCCAACATTTCGTCGATGGTGTAATCCGGGAAGAACATGAACCGGTTGAACCGGGATTCCAGGCCGGGGTTGGAATGAATGAATTCCTGCATCAATTCCGTGTATCCCGCCACGATCACCACTAAATCCTCCCGGTGATCCTCCATGGCTTTGAGCAGGGTATCCACCGCTTCCTGGCCGTAGTCGGTGCCGCCGCGGTTGGTGAGGGCATAGGCTTCGTCGATGAAGAGCACGCCGCCCATGGCCTTCTGAATGACCTCGCTGGTTTTGATGGCGGTCTGGCCCACGTAGCCCGCCACCAGGCCGGAGCGGTCCACCTCGATGAGGTGCCCCTTGCTCAGCACCCCCAGGCTTTTGTAGATGCGGCTCATGAGCCGGGCCACCATGGTTTTGCCTGTGCCGGGATTGCCGGAAAACACCATGTGCAGGGAAAGATCGGGGGTGGGCAGATCATGGGCCTTGCGGGCCTTCATGATTTCGATCCAGTTGATCAGGCTGTCCACTTCGGATTTGATGGTGTCCAGGCCGATATAGCCGTGCAGCTCTTTTTTTAGATTTTCTATGCTTTCAGGGGGCGTTTCCTCCTGCTGCTTTTCTTCCTTGGAGGCGGCCTTTTCCTGGCTCGCGGCAGCCTTGGGCGCTTGCGGCTGGGAGGCGTCTTTGGGAGCGCCCAAAAGCTCCTCCATTTCAGGCGGCTTGATGCCCCATAAATCCTCGGATAATAACTGCATGCGCTGATTGAGCAGCCCTTGCATGATTTCATTCTGCATCTGGATGATTTCATCCTTGCGTTCCATCTGGCGTCTCTCCCTTCCCGGCGGTGCGGTTCAGAATCACTTTCATTATTGTACAGCGTTTTCCATTTCAAATCAAGAGCGGAGCAAATGAAAAACAAACAAGACTTTTTTCCTGCCTTGATATTTGGCATCCGATTCGTTATAATTTTTGCAGCGTATCTTTTGTGAAAGGCAGGAAGGAAGCATTGGATTTACGGGAAATAGAAAACGATCTGGCGGTGCTGCGGGTGTATTACGCTTCTCAGGGGCGGGAGGATATTTCCACCAGGCTCACGGATATCATCAATCAAATGATTCAGGATCTTCCCACCATCGAGGATTTTGAGGCCTACAAGGAAAAGCTGACCGCGGAAATCGCGGAGGCTGTTGGCATGACACCAGCGGAAATATTAGAGGATCGGGAAGAAACAGGCGTGTGACGCGCAAAAAAACTGCCCCTGTTCACAACACAGGAGCAGTTTTTTTATCAGCTTTGTTTTATTGAATCGCGTCGGAATGGCCGATACCGAACAGTTCGTTCTGCTTGCGGTTGGTGCTGCTGTTGTAATTGCCGGTCACGTTGAGCTGCTTGCCCATGAACATCAGCACGGAGGTGGCGCCGCCGTCCAGGTTGATGGCGGAGGTGCAGCCCAGCTCAGCCATCTTTTCGCCCAGCCAGATGCAGCTTTCGCCCTCGGTGACGCCCTTGCGCTTGCCCTCGGCCACCACCACGATATAGTGGCCTTTTTCCACGACGCCAAAGCCGGTGCGGGGATTGGGCGTGTTGCCAAATTCCTTGGAGCGGGGAGACACCTGCCCGTTTTCCACCAGGATGGGGCCAAAGGACAGGGTATCGGTAGCGCCCTTGGAAAGCAGCTCCTTGGCGGTGATTTCCGCGTTCTTATGCAGGCTCACGCTGCCGTCGGGATACAGCGCCATCACGTCCAGAGGCGGATACACGGTGGAGTTGGCTTTCCGGGGCCGGTCATAAAACACTTCTCCGTCCCGGATGATCACGCCGATGGGATAGTCATAGCTTTCTTCATGGTCCCGCTCGATGCGGAAGATGAAGTAGTCGGAGTTGATGGCGAACACCAATTGATGCTGCTGAGCGATTTTTTCGGGCAGCGCCTTGTAGCGGTCACCGTAGGATTTGTAGTGCTCTTCATCGTAGGGATAGAAGTCGAACAGCTCGCTGCCGTCCTTGGCGAACAGCTCCGCTTCATACCAGCGCAGGGGGCCCTTGGAGCTGTTCTTGCCCTCGTAGCGGTTGATCTGGATGCGCAGGGTCTGGGAGGCGTAGAGCCACAGGCCCTCGTTTTCATCGGCATACACGAATTCCGCTTCGCCTTCGGGCAGGAAGCCTTCCGCTGTCAGGGCCGGGAATTTCTCGTGAATTTTGCTGGGGTCAGCGGCGGCGCTGAAAGAGGTCTGGGAAGCGGGGGAAACGGGCGCAGCGTCCTGCTCGGGCTCCGGCTCCGCTTCCTGCGCAGGCGCTTGGGGCGTTACCTCGACATATTCGCCGTTTTCGTTGATGGTGATTTCGGGAATGGACCCGGTGCCGGTATTTTCCCGGGTTTCCTCCGGCTGGGTCATTTCCTCGGTTTGTCCTTCCGGTTCGCTGGAAGAAAGATCCACGGTAGGAATATCGTCCTGGGCCTCAGGCAGGGCTTCCTGTTCCGGCTCCTGTTCCACCGGCGCTTCCACAGCGGGAAGGTTTACGGCGGCGGCGTTTTCCACGGGCGTCAGCTGATAGGGATTATCCATGGTGCCTGCGCCGGAAGAAATGGACAAAAGGCTCAGGTTCAGGTAAATGGTGGGACGCACGCCCAAATCGCTGTTGCCGGTGGAGATGCGGCCGATTTTTCCTTCATCCATGACCCGGCGCTGCTCATGGGGATAATCGGAGGAGCGGGTGCGGCTCCACCAGGGGGAGTATTTCTTGCCCTTGGAATACACGTACAGGGGCTTCCAGCGGCCCTTGTTGTTGGTCTTGGGCAGTTCAAAGATGGGCGGATCAGGCAGGATCTTGGCATAGGCGGTGCTTTCGCACAGGCGGGCGTTATTGGAGGAAAAGCCGATGGAGGCGTCCTTCATTTCATCGGAGGTGATCAGGGTCACCAGGGCGTTGTCCTCGGTGCGGTTGATCAGGGCCGCGATTTCGGCGGGAGTAAAGGCGTCGTGAATAAATTTGCTGTTCAGATAGGTGTACAGGTCGCTTTCTTCCCAGCCCTTGTAATGCTCATAATCGCCGTGCACCGGAGAACCGAACAGGATGTATTCGCTCAGCAGCCAGGCTTCGCCGCCGTCGGCTTTCAGCACCCGCCAAAGGATGGGGCGCACCGTGCCGTCGGCATCCTGGGGATAGGTGCCGAACTGCACATATTCATACCCTGTGGATTTTCCGTAGCCGTTCAGCGTTGCTTCCGCCAGAACGGGGGCAATGCCCGTCACGGTCAGCACCAGCGTCAGGAGCATCAGAAAGAGCGATTTTGCGCGCGTTGCTTTTCGCATACTCATACCTCGTTTGCTTTGGATTTCACTTTGGTAAACCGTTTTTTGTTCCGGAGCGCCTGAACGCTCCTTCTTATCATACCATATTTCCCCTGATCAAACAAGCGCAGAATCTGGTTTTTTACAATTGCTGGTCAATCAAAGGTGAACCGGTCCAGGATCGCGTCCGTTCCTTCCCGCAGGCGGAAAAGGAAATAGACCGCACGCTTTCCCAGAATCCCTTCCGCCACAGGGTAAAAATATTCATCCTGGCCCGGGTGAAGCGGGATGCGGGCGATTTCCTTGCCTCCCGGTTCGTCCAGGCGGACGCTGATTTCTGCGTCCGTGCTGGCGCTGGCGCAGACCGTGATGGATGCAGGCGCGTTCCGGCCGAATTGGAGATAACGGAATCCTGCCACGGTGCCATCCTGAATATGGATGATGGGGGCGGAGATATCCTCCCGCTGTTCGTAAACGGGCTGGATAAAAGCGCCGCCGGTGACATGGCAGGCGTACCCGGCGGAAATCCATTTCCGGGCGTCCAGGCCGTTTACATGAGGGCCTTGGGAGGTCATGTCCACGGGGCAGGAGGAAACGGGCTCCCCGTCCCGGTAAGTGATTTTGCCAAGATAGATTTTTCCGTCTTTATCCTGGGCCGCGTCGATGGGTTCCAGCATGGCCTGACGGGCGTATTCATCAGCGCCTGTGTGGCGGTGATAAAAAACGTACCAGCTGCCGTTCACGTTCATGACGGAGCCGTGGTTGTTTCCCCAGCGATAGGTCATTACGCCGGTGCCGTCCTGGTTTTTGAGGATTTCGCCGCCGTTGAAGCTCAGGTCCCCGCCGTCTTTGAACCCCGTCAGGGGGTGGTCGCTGACCCGGTAAGAAAGAAACCCGTTGCAGTCTTCATGAACGCCCAATTCCGGAACGGGCTTGTTGACCCGCCGGGAATAAATGTAGACGTATTTCCCGAAAATCTTCCGGGGGCTGGAGGCCTCGAAGAACGCGTCGTAATCATCCTGATGGGTTTCCTCCCGGGGCACCCAGTCCCATTCCACCCGGCAGTGGCCCAGGGGATGGTCGTGAAGGGTGCCGGGCTTGATGGTGGCCATATCCTCGTTGAGCTCCGCGCAGTGGGAGAGGACAAAGCCCCAATAGGCGTAGACCCTTCCGTCGTCGTCCACCAGGATACCGGGGTCAAAGCCCAGGTCGGTTTTCACGGGATCGGTAAAGGGCCCCCAGGGCGTTTTGGATTTGGCCACCCGGATCACGGCGCCCTTTTGTTCGGCGGCGTATATGTAAAAGGTGTCGCCCTTTTGCACCACGTCCGGGGCGTACAGGATGCTGTGATCCTGAGCCTCGTAGCATACGCCGTGGCAGCGCCACTCCGTCAGATCATTGACCGGCGCGGACCAGACCACATAATCCCGTCCGCAGTATTCCGTTTTTTCGGTGTCGTGGGAGCCGTACACATATACCCGGGTTTCTCCCTGATAGGTGAATACCCGGGGTTCGCCGTCGGGCACGTGCTCCCAAAGGGGCATATAGGGGTTGGCCCCCTGTATCCATTCTTTCTTCATAGCAGCTTAATTCCCTCCGAAACCTGCTTTTGCAAATGATTTGTTTCTGGAAGATTATATCACATCCCCGTCGGGCGTGACAACAAAAACCCGTGTGATGTAGGTATTCAAGTGTTTCATTTTTATTCCTGGGTTTCGTTTTCAAAATCGTGAAAACTAAATCCTGCGCTTTTTCGCTTATGCGCCGTACAGGCGGTATTCCGGGGGATGGGCCGCCAATTGCTCGTCCAGCTCCTTCATGGTTTCCGGCCTGCTTTCGGGAATCAGGTCGGCAGTGACAATGGCCTTTAGGCACCATTGGGCGGTAAAATTAGTGGTGATCCAGGGAATTTCCAGGAGCGGCGCGCCTTTTTCATCCATACCGTAAGCCACTGGCTCGAACCCTTCCGGCTGCTCGGGGCGATACAGCAGGGACAGCAGATTCCGCCAGATGGCCCGGGCCATCTCTGTATCCCCGTATTTTTTCGCGGCCCACGCCTGCATTTCCGCGGAATAAATGGGGCTGCCAAACTGCCGGTCCGCAAGGAGACCATTGGATTGCTTTTGGCGTTCTTCAGGCGAAAGGAAAAAGAATTTGCCGTTGCGGGCCGTCATTTCAGCGAGCGCTGGGTATTCCAGCATGTCCGCCGTTTCCAGCCAAACCTCCGTTTCGCCCATGCAGGCCTGCAAGTGCATGCCGCTGTTCTTTGTTTCCCCTTCATAGATCATGTGCCCGGTGGCAGGATCAAAGCAGAATTCCGGACCGGAGGTCAGCCCCAGAGGCGTTTTAGCAAGATCGTTGACTCCTCTTTCAATCCTTTCCCGCCACAGGGGATGGAGTGTGCGTTCATACGCTGTCATCCAGTCCGACACCAGCGCGGCCCAATCCGGCCCGCTGCGCAGACGCACCTTGCCGTCCGCTCTTTGGAACCAGGGCATCGCTTTTAAGGCTTCCGCCGCGGAAAGGGTATCCTCCATGCAGTCGCCGATGCGGCGGTCGCCGGTGAGATAGTACAGGGGCCGGTGGTGCCCCGCCATGGACACCCGTGGCTCCTTGCAGGGGCAGCCCCAGTGGCGCACGTTATGCCGGGAGCCCAGGCCCTTCATGGGGCCAAAGTGATACATATCCACGTCGGCGGTGTGGCGGCTCAAGGCTTCCGCCAGGCGGAACACTTTTTCGCTGCCGGTGCGCATGAATTGCAGCCACAGCCAATAGGTGGGCGCGAGTTCGGTATTATCCCAGGCGTATCCCCCCACGTCCCAGCGCCACATATGGCGGCTGGCTTCGTAGGTGTGCATGAAATCGCCGTAATTGAACAGCCCATACCAGCTTCGGGCTTCTGCTTCGGATGCGTAAAAATCCACCGCTTTTTCGATCTGGTCTTCCATCCAGCGGCCGATTTCCGTGTCCTTGCTGGGCAGGCTCCAATAGCCGAATGCCCTGTGGGCATGATAATATTCGGGGGCCGCTGCGTACACAGGCGGACGCCTTAAGGCATCGGACAAGACGCGCAGATCTTCATCCGTCAGATACCGGTTTTCCCCATGAACAGCGGCGCGGCAGGTGACCGCGATGCCGTTGGGGTCAGGCAGCACATAATCAAAGCCTTCATAATTGCTCATGGGATAGGAGCGCTTGTCATAATGCCGGAAATCAAAGGGCTCGGCCTGGGGAGAATAAAACCAGACCGTCAAGGCTGTGGCATCGCCGGAAAGATTCCTGGCTTCCAACCCCGCAGGATGCTTTTCCCAGCATTCCCGAAGGTGGAAGCTCAGCGTCCGCAGCGGATCGCTGACAGCCATGCAGCCGGGTGCGCGGCGGCCCTGAACCCCCTCCAGCCAGCAGCCGCCCTCCCAGGCTTTTTTACGGATACTGAAATGGACAGCCGAATCCTGCGTAAAAAAGAAATGATTCCAGCGGGGCAGATCCTGGGCGGCTTCGTCCAGCTCCGGGGACGCGGCCACCGTTTCTCCGTTTTGCTGGGCTTTCAGCAGCGCGGGGGAAAGGCGCTTCTTCCAATGAAACAATTGGGTGGGATGATCGTGATACACGGCTCCGTCCGTGAGAAAGCGGATGTGCCGCTGATAGGACCTGCCGGAAAAATGCGTATCAAAGCGAAGGCCCCACCCCGCCAAACGGTCCCGCTCCGGGTCGCCCAGGAAAAAGAAGGTATCGTCCAGCAGGATTTCCCCGTCTGCCCGGACGCTCATGCGAATCTGAAAGGGCATCTTTGACTGGCCGTCCTCCAGATGGATTCCTTTAAAGCGGAACACCGCTTCCAGCGGTCCTGCCGTTTCCAATTCCCGCGCAGTGATTTGATGGGGCAGCCTGCGGGTTTGAACGAGGCAGTCCTCTTCCTTTTCCTCCGCGTGGCTGATGAGCAGCACCGGGTATGCCGCGTCAAAGGTTAAAACGCCTTCCCGAAAGCAATGGGCGGCAAGATAATCCCCTTCTTTAGGCACGGTCAAACGAAAGTCTTTGCTCTCCACCATCCATCCGTCTTTCGTTTCAGCGACGGAAAGTCCCTGAATGTCCGAGCCTTTTCCCGGTTCCAGTTCCCCGCGTTCCCCCATTTTGTCCGCCAGGGCGATATGGCGGCTCCACTTGACCGACCCGTCCGGCCAGCGGGCGGCAATTTCGCTTTGCACCGGAACGGAGTTTCCGGCTTCGTCCTTTAAATAAAAATGATTTTCCTTTACGCTGCCCTTGGACCAGTATCCGCCAAAAGTGGCCCAGCCGCAGGCCGAACGGTTTTCCAGCAGATGAATGCGCATCCTTGGACACACCTCCCCGTTATCTCGATGGAATCCATTATAAACAGAAAATCAGGTGATGGCAACAGATAAAGCTGGTTTTATCAGGCGATTCATGATATACTGATCACCAAAGAACGATAGGAGGGATCATCGTGAGCGACCTTTCTACTGATGGCGGTCAATTGATTTATGAAAATCCGCTTTCCTGTTCGGCGGATATGGAGGAATTCATCCTGGAGGGCAAGGCGCTGCTCAGCTTTCCCGAAGGCTGCCTTCGCCTGGAAAACGCAGAAAGCGCTGATTTGGGGCAGAAAGCCAATTATGTGCTGTGGCTGAACCGTCCTTTTCCTGCCGATATGCTGCTGGAAATCGACTTTAAGCCCCTGCGGGAGCCCGGCCTGGCCATGCTGTTTTTTTCGGCCTCCGGGAAAGATGGGCGGAGTTTGTTCGATCCCTCCCTGTCGCCCCGCACCGGGGAATATGTTCAGTATCATCACGGCGATATCAACGCCTTTCATCTCTCCTTTTTCCGGCGCAAGGAAAAGGACGAACGCAGCTTTCACACCTGCAACCTGCGCAAAAGCTATGGGTTTTATTTGACCGCTCAAGGCGCGGACCCGATTCCGGACGCCGACGACGCAGAGGGCTTTTATACCCTGACGCTGCTGAAAAAGGGCCCGGACATCCGCTTTGCGGTCAACGGGCTGGAGGTGCTTTCCTTCCATGATCACGGCGAAAAGTACGGCCCGCTGCTGGGCGGCGGCTGCATCGGGTTAAGGCAATTAGCCCCCATGATCGGGGAATACGCAAACCTGCGTGTGTACAGCCTGAACGGCGAAGACAAATAAAACAGAATGGACGAAAAAAGATACCTCTTGCGAAATGCGGCAGGAATTGGTATTATGGATTCAATCAATTTTGGAGGTGACCCCTATGGATTCTTTCAAGGGTTTATGTGTAAAACCGGGCGTTTTTTATTTGCCCGACGAAAAAGAAAATATGCAGGCCTGGGCCGTGGTGGCCTGCGATCAGTATTCCGCCCAGCCGGAAAAATGGCGGCAGGCGGAAGAAGCCGTGGGCGACGCTCCGTCTGCCCTGCGGCTGATCATTCCGGAAGCTTTCCTGGAGGAAAGTGACGTGCGCGCGCCTTTGGCCCAGACAACCATGGCGGATTATCTGTATCGGGGCGTTTTAAAGGAAGCTGTCCGGGGCATGGTGCTGGTTCAGCGGGACACCCAGTCCGGCTCCCGGCTGGGATTGGTGCTGACGGTGGATTTGGAAGCCTATGATTATTCGCCGGACAGCCGTTCCGAAATCCGGCCGACTGAGGGCACCATCGTTTCCCGCATCCCGCCGCGCCAGAAGGTGCGCCGGGGGGCTGAATTGGAATTGTCCCATGTGCTGCTGCTGTGCGATGATCCCGGGCGCACCATTATTGAACCCGTCTATGCAAAAAGAAGCCGGCTTCGCAAGCTCTACGATACCGACCTGATGCTTGACGGCGGCCATATTACCGGCTGGGCCGTGGAAGATGATGAAACCCTGTCCCAGGTTGAAAGGGCCATTCGGGCTTTGAAGGAAAGCCTGCCTGAAAACGGCATCCTCTTCGCCGTGGGGGACGGGAACCACTCCCTGGCCACCGCTAAGGCCCACTGGGAAGAAGTGAAAAAAACGCTGCCGGAGGACGAAAAAAAGCGTCATCCCGCCCGGTACGCCATGGTGGAGCTGAACAATATCTATGACGACGCTTTGATTTTCGAGCCCATCCACCGGGTGGTATTTGATACCACCGGGGAAGCGGTTCTCAGTATGCTGAAAGACGCTGGGCTGGAACCGACGGAAACGACCCCCGATTTGACCCTGGTGACCCCGGCGGGGGATCAGTCCATGAAAATCACCCGGCCCCTCCATTCCCTGCCCGTTGGCACGGTGCAAAAGCTGCTGGACAGGCAGGAGGGGCTCAAGCTGGATTATGTACACGGGGAGGACGCTGTGCGCGCCTTGGTTGCCAAGGGCAGCGCCGTGGGCATTCTGCTGCCGCCCATGGATAAATCCCTGCTGTTCCCCGCTGTGGCCAAGAACGGCCCCCTGCCCCGGAAAACCTTCTCCATGGGCGAAGCCAATGAAAAACGGTATTATATGGAAGCCCGGAGGATCAGAAAATAAATCCCCTCAAATGGAATTTGCTTTTTTATAAGAAATTCAGGAAAACCCTACATTATGATTCTGCGGGTGAACAGCCATGCTTCAAAAAAACGATGAATTGACCGTGACCATTGAGCGTTTCGGCGGGGAAATGGGCATCGCCCACCTGGACGGGCAGACCCTGTTCGTGCAGGGGGCGCTGCCGGGGGAAACGGTGGTGGCCCGGGCCCAGAAGGTGAAAGCCACCCACGCCTTTTTAAAAACCCTGCGGGTCCTCACGCCGTCCCCCGACCGGGCCCAGCCGCCCTGCCCGTATTACGAAAAATGCGGGGGCTGCGTTTGCCAGCATATGACCTATGAAGCCACCCTGCAAATGAAGCGGGAAGTGGTGCAGGACGCCCTGCACCGCATTGGCGGCCTAGTAACGGAGGTGCGGCCCGTCATCGGCATGGACGATCCCTGGCATTACCGAAACAAGACCGCGCTGCCCGTGGGCGGGGAAAAGGGGAAGCCGCAGATTGGCTTTTACGCGCCCCGCAGCCATCGGATCATCGACGTTGACGCCTGCTTGATCGCCAAGTCCGAAAGCGACGCCGTGGCAGGCGTTCTGAGGCGGTGGATGGAAAAATTCCAGGTGGAGCCTTACTGGGAGGAAACCCACCGTGGCCTGGTGCGCCATATGATGAGCCGGGTTTCCCGGACGGGCCAGGTGATGGCGGTGGTGATTGCCACGGGGCCCATCCCCCACGAACGGGAATTGACCGCCATGCTGCGGGCGGCGGTGCCAGGGCTTTGTTCCCTGTACCTGAATATCAACCGGCGGAATGACAACGTGATTTTAGGCAATGAAAGCCATCTGCTCTGGGGCCAGGAGCGCCTGGAGGATACTCTATGCGGCTTAAAATATGCCCTGTCCCCCCAGTCCTTTTTCCAGGTGAATCCCGTGCAGACGGAAAACCTGTATCAGACCGCGCTGGATTTTGCGGATTTGAAGGGCAATGAACTGGTGGCTGACCTGTACTGCGGCGCGGGCACGATCTCCCTTTTGCTGGCGCAAAAAGCCCGGCAGGTGATTGGCATCGAAATTGTTCCCCAGGCCATCGAGGACGCCCGGGAAAACGCCAAGAATAACGGCGTCGCCAACGCCGAATTTCATGCCGCCGCCGCGGAAGCGCTGCTGCCGCAGCTGGTGGCTCAGGGCCTGCGCCCGGATGTGATCGTGCTGGACCCGCCCCGCAAGGGTTGCGAAGAACCTGTCCTTCGCGCCATTGCCCAGGCCGCTCCGCGCCGGGTGGTCTATGTGTCATGCGACCCCGCCACCCTGGCCCGGGATGTTAAACTCCTCTCCTCCTTTGGATACGCCGCTGACGCCTGCCAGCCGGTGGATATGTTTTGCTTTACGGGGCACGTCGAATCAGTTATGAAACTCACTCGAACCGAGTTAAAAGAGTAATCTGGATAACAGGAGTTGAAAATGCGGTTTGATTCTCATGGCGTCAAATCGGAATGAAAAGGGAGAATGAAAAGGGAGAAGTCATGATGGAATATGAAAACATATACTTTAAAGATCAGGATGGTAATATTCTGATCTCAATAGATCAAATGGATGAAGCAGCGCTTTCTCGTGATCCTCTGTTCACGCACTGTCTTGCAGTGATAAAAGTGGGGAATGAATACCTTTTGAGTAAAAACAAATGGCGAAACAGATATGAAGTGTTCGGTGGTTGTGCTGAAAAGGGAGAGACAGCTCGGGAATGCATTCTCCGGGAATGCCATGAAGAACTGGGATTGTCAATTTCTGATATTACATATCTTGGCACCATGAAGTTCTTATTGAAACCGGATTATTTTTCGAGGGATAAGCGATTTGAGCTGGGCGGATTATACGGAATTACCCTGCCTGATATGAGTCTTGATGATATTTATGGCATGATCAATGATAAAGAAGAAATAGTAGCCTTTGACTGGTATAGCCATATAAAGGAAAAGGAAACGATAACTCAGATCGATGAAAAACTGCTGGGTTATTATATTTGATTTCAATTTGTCGATCAATATCAAGTATAATGGCCCCCATGTCAAGACCACCAGCAAAAAAATATTGGTGAACGGAAGGTTCGTTAGGCGGCGGCAAGCAGCCATGAAAAGTTCATCCGCGAAAGTCCCTTGACAATGGGCGCCCGGTG
>CAMOUF010000069.1 GCA_946626395.1 uncultured Clostridia bacterium | reverse complement strand
GTATAATATTTGATAGCGCTTCCGAAAGGAAAAGCGCCGGGCGTGAGAAAAAGAGAACGAGGCGACCGGCCCGCAGGGCGGTCTGCCGTCCCGGCGCTTGCTGAAAGGAAAAGCGCCGGGCGTGAGAAAAAGAGAACGAGGCAACCGGCCCGCAGGGCGGTCTGCCGTCCCGGCGCTTGCTGAAAGGAAAAGCGCCGGGCGTGAGAAAAAGAGAACGAGGCGACCGGCCCGCAGGGCGGTCGGCCGTCCCGGCGCTTCCTGAAAGGAAAAGCACCGGGCGTGAGAAAAAGAGAACGAGGCGACCGGCCCGCAGGGCGGTCGGCCGTCCCGGCGCTTCCTGAAAGGAAAAGCGCCGGGCGTGAGAAAAAGAGAACGAGGCGACCGGCCCGCAGGGCGGTCGGCCGTCCCGGCGCTTCCTGAAAGGAAAAGCGCCGGGCGTTCAAAAGAGAGAGGGTGGAACACCGTGAATTTACCGCAGCTGTTGGAGAAGCTCAAACAGGACGCATATTTTATGGAAAACGTGACGGCGTGGCGCACGGTGCCGCCCAGGCAGGCGAAATACGCCCCCTGGCCACAGGGCATTGACCCCCGGCTTCCGGCGGCCTTGGAAAAGCATGGCGTGAGCCAGCTGTATACCCATCAGGAGGAATGCTTTTTGGCGTCCCAGGCGGGGGAGGATTTCGTGGTGGTCACGCCCACGGCCTCCGGAAAAACATTGTGCTATAACCTGCCCGTGCTGGCGGAAATCCTGAAAAACCCCGATGCCCGGGCCCTGTATCTGTTTCCCACCAAGGCCCTGTCCGCCGACCAGGTCAGCGAGCTGTATGAGCTCATCGAGCAATTGGGGGCCGATATCAAAACCTATACCTACGACGGCGACACCCCCGGCGCGGCCCGGCGAGCGGTTCGGCAGGCGGGCCATGTGGTGGTTACCAATCCCGATATGCTGCACTCCGGCATCCTGCCCCAGCACACCAAATGGGTGAAGCTGTTTGAAAATTTAAAGTATATCGTGGTGGATGAAATCCATACCTACCGGGGCGTGTTCGGCAGCAATTTAGCAAACGTGCTGCGCAGGCTGGTGCGCCTGTGCGAATTTTACGGAAGTCATCCTCAGTTTATCCTGTGCAGCGCCACCATCCAGAACCCCAAGGAGCTGGCCGAGATCCTGATTGGCCGCCCGGTGCGCCTCATTGACAACAACGGCGCGCCTTCCGGGGAAAAGCATTATATTTTTTATAATCCCCCGGTGGTGAACCGGCAGCTTGGCATCCGAAAGGGCGTGCTGCCGGAAACGAGGAGCATTGCCTCCATGCTGGTGAGAAACGGCGTGCAGAGCATCGTGTTCGCCAAGAGCCGCTTGCAGGTGGAAGTATTGACCCGGCAGCTCAAGGAACTGGTGTCCGACCCCATCGGCAACAGCGGCAAGGTGCGGGGCTACCGGGGCGGCTATCTGCCCCATGAACGCAGGGAAATCGAAAAGGGCCTGCGGGCCGGAAACATTCAGGCGGTGGTATCCACCAACGCCCTGGAGCTGGGCATCGACATCGGTGCCCTGGAAGCCTGCGTATTGTGCGGCTATCCCGGCACCATCGCCAGCACCTGGCAGCAGTCCGGCCGGGCCGGGCGGCGTCACGGGGTCAGCGCCACGTTTATGGTGGCCTCCTCCAATGCCCTGGATCAGTTCATCGTCACCCACCCGGATTATTTCTTTACCCAGCCCGCGGAAAACGCCCTGCTGAACCCGGACAACCTGTATATCCTCATGAGCCATTTTAAATGCGCCGCCTATGAATTGCCCTTTAAGGCGGGGGAAACCCTGGGGAACGCGGCGGGCGGGGAGGAAATGCTGGATTACCTGTGCGAAAGCAGCATCCTGCGCCGGGTGGGGGACACCTACCATTGGATGGCGGAGGATTTCCCTGCCAGCGAAATGAGCCTGCGCACCGCCATGACGGAAAACTTTCTGATCAATGATATCACCGACCCGGCCCATCCCCGCATCGTGGGGGAAATGGATCGGTTTACCGCGCCTATGCTGCTCCACCCCAACGCCATCTATATGCACGAGGGCCAGACCTACCAGGTGGACGAATTGGATTTTGACGCCTGCAAGGCGTTCATCCGCAAGGTGAACGTGGATTATTACACCGACGCCGATCTGAACGTGAGCCTGACGCTGCTGGACGTGGAAAAGGAGGAGGAGGACGCTGCCCTGGGCGAAGTGAAGGTGGTGGCGCTGGTGAAGATTTTCAAGAAGATGCGCTTTGACAACAACGAAAACGTGGGCTTTGGCCCCGTGCGGCTGCCGGAAACCGAAATGCACACCACCGCCATGTGGCGCACGGTGCCGGACGAAATCGCCGCCCGGTATGAAAAGGACGATCTCCAGTCCGGCATGCTGGGCATCGCCAATCTTCTGCGCATCCTGTGCCCCCTGTATCTTATGTGTTCGCCCCGGGATATCGCCGTGAGCTATCAGGTGAAATGCACCTGGACGGAAAAGCCCACCCTGATCCTGTACGATAATTGCCCCGGCGGGGTGGGCCTGGCGGAAAAGGCGTTCCGGATGCGGGATATTTTGCTCACCCATGCCCTCACCCTGGTTTCGGACTGCGACTGCCCCAATGGCTGCCCCTCCTGCGTGGGCCCGGTGGGGGAGGTTGGGCCCAAGGGCAAGGAAATGTCCCGGCGGCTGCTGGAGGATTTGCTGCATGAACGTTCATGAACTGATTGAAATGCAGCGCCGCACCATGACGGAGGCGGGGCCCCGCAGCGTATCCGAACGGGTGGATCAACTGGATATGCTGCATACCGCCATCCGGCAGCGGGAAAACATCCTTTGCGATGCCCTGCGCAGCGACCTGGGCAAAAGCGCCGGGGAAGCGTACCTGGCGGAAATCGGCCCGGTGCTGGGGGATTTGTCCTATATCATCCGGCATTTGAAGCGCTGGGCCCGGCCCAAAAGAGTGCTGTCGCCCCTGGCCTTTTTTCCGGGCCGCAGCTATATTTTGAAGGAGCCCTACGGCGTGGCGCTGATCATGGCCCCCTGGCATTATCCCTTTCTTTTGTCCCTGTCGCCGCTGATTGGCGCTTTGGCGGCGGGCAACCATTGCGTGCTCAAGCCCAGTGCCTATGCCCCCGCCACGGCCCAGGCGGTGGCCGGGCTGGTGTCCGCGTGTTTTCCCCCGGAGCAGGCCGCCGTGGTGACAGGCGGACGGGAGGAAAGCCAGGCGCTGATGGAAGAACGCTATGATTATATCTTTTTTACCGGCGGCGTGGAGGCGGGCAAACGGGTGCTGGAAATGGCGGCGAAGCACGTCACGCCCGTCACCCTGGCCCTGGGCGGGAAAAGCCCCTGCATCGTGGACGATTCCGCCGACCTTGCCGCCGCAGCCCGGCGCATCGCCCTGGGCAAGGCGCTGAACGCGGGGCAGAGCAGCGTGGCCCCGGATTACCTGCTGGTGCAGGAAAAGGTGAAGGATGCGCTGCTTTCCCGGATTCGGGCCTGCTGGGAACAATTTTACGGCGATCCCTTCAACAGCCTCCAATGGCCCCGGATGATCGACGGGCGGCATTACCAGCGGGTGATGCGGCTGATGGACGGGGAACAGGTTTGCTGCGGCGGCGTGGGAGACGGCCAGCGCATCGCGCCTACCCTGCTGACCGACGTTTCCTGGGACGCGCCCATCATGCAAACGGAGGTGTTCGGCCCGGTGCTGCCGGTGATCTCCTTCCTGGATGTGGACGAGATCATCCCCAAAATCAAGGAACGGGAAAAGCCCCTGGCCCTGTATCTGTTCACCCGGAAGGCCTCCGTCCGGGAAAAGGTGCTGCGGCAGGTGCCTTTTGGGGGCGGCTGCGTCAACGATCCCGTGATCCAGCCGGTGAACCCGCGCCTGCCCTTTGGGGGCGTGGGGCAAAGCGGCCTGGGAAAATATCATGGAAAATACTCTTTTGATACTTTCACCCACGAAAAAGCCGTGGTCATTCGGAAAAACTTCCCCGATCTGCCCGCCCGCTTCCCGCCTTTTACGGAAGGAAAGGATGGGATCACCCGGCTGTTTATGCGGTAGGGAAATAGGCAGTAGGCATTAGGCAATAGGAAATAGGCATTAGGCAACAGGCAATAGGGATTAGGTAAATAGAGAAAAATGTTTTCGGGAATGTGTTGGAAAGGAAAAAAGTATGCCGGCATTGGAAGCGTACAGCAGAAATCTTGATTATTCTTATGCCCCGGGGATCTTTCCCTCCCTGGAGGTGATGAAGAAGCGGCCGGAATTGGTGCGGCGGCTGCTTGTTTCCTCCAAGGGCCAGGACAGCGACGGGGTAGCGAAGCTAAAATCTCTGGCGGAGGAAAACCGCATCCGGATCGAGATCGCCGATAAGGCCCTGAGCCGGGTGTCGGGCAAGGACAATTGCTTTGCCGCGGCGGTGTTTGAAAAGCGGCCCGGGGCGCTGGATGCAAAGGGCGACCATGTTGTGCTGCACCACATTTCCGACCAGGGCAATCTGGGCACCATCCTGCGCACCGCCCTGGGCTTTGGCTATCATGATATTGCCATCATCCGCCCCGCCGCCGACGTGTACGACCCCAAGGTGGTGCGGGCCAGCATGGGGGCCCTCTTTTCCCTGCGGGTGACGGAATATGCGGATTTTTCCGATTACCGGCAGGAATTCCCTGACCATGCGGCGTACCCTTTCATGCTGGACGGCTCCGTGCAAATGGATGCCGCGGCAGGTGCCGTCCCGCACCCTTACGCCCTGATCTTTGGCAACGAAGGCTCCGGATTGCCTCCGGAATTTCAGCGGGTGGGCCAGCCCGTGCGCATTCCCAGCAGCGACGAGGTGGATTCCCTGAACCTGGCCATCGCCGCTGCCATCGGCATGTACGCTTTCAGGAGGAAATAAGAATGACCGACGAACAAATCATCCGCGCCCAGGTAACCAAAGCCATCCTGGATTTGGCGAAGGCGGCGAATTTGCGGCCCGGGGCCCAGATCGTGATTGGCTGCTCCACCAGCGAAATCGCGGGCGGACAAATCGGCAAAGCCAGTGTTCCCGAAATCGGGGAATGGGTGGCGGCGGCGGTGCTGAACGTGTGCCGTCAGCGGGAGTTCATTCCCGTTTTCCAATGCTGCGAGCATTTGAACCGCGCCCTGGTGATGCCGCTTTCCGCCGCGAAGGAAAGCCGGTATATCCAGGTGAACGCGGTGCCCCAGCCCAAGGCGGGGGGCAGCGTGCCCGCGGCGGCGTGGAAAATGATGGAGGAGCCGTGCCTGGTGATGCAGGCCCAGGCGGACGCGGGGCTGGATATCGGCGATACCCTGATCGGGATGCACCTTCGCCCCGTGGCGGTGCCGTACCGGGGGGAAATCCGAAAGATCGGAAACGCCAATCTGGTCTGCGCTTATTCCCGGCTGCCCTATGTGGGCGGGGAACGGGCGGTGTATCAGGCATGATCCGGGAAGTGATAGAAAGCGATTTGCAGCCGCTGCTGAATTTATATCTGTATCTCCACGAAAAAGAAACGCCGGACCCCAGCAATCATTTGACCCAGGTTTGGCAGGAAATCCTGCGGGACGAAAACCATCATCTGATTGTGTGCGAGGAGGAAGGAAGAATCGTATCCTCTTGCGTGTGCGTGGTCGTTCCCAATCTGACCCGAAACGTGCGGCCTTACGCGCTGATTGAAAACGTGGTCACCCATCCCGCTTTCCGGGGCCGGGGGCTGGCTTCCGCCTGCCTGGAATGCGCCATACAAATCGCCCGGGAAAAGGACTGCTATAAAATCATGCTGCTCACCGGCGCAAAGGACGAAGCCACCCTGAATTTTTATTGAAAAGCCGGCTTTAACAGCGGCGACAAAACGGCGTTTATTCAATGGCTGTGATTTGTTATTGAGCCCGGTTATCAATGTACATATGTTATTGAGCCCGGTTATCAATGTACATATGAAAGTAAAATCGAAACACTGAAAGAGATCATCCCTTCTATGGCTTTCATGAAAGGGGGCTGGCGGAAAGCGTTCTTTGGCCTTCAAAGAGCGGGTTCCACCAGAATAAGGAGGTTTCATTGGCTGATTTGGTAGTGATCGGCGCGGGCCACGCGGGCTGCGAGGCGGCGCTGTGCGGAGCGAGGATGGGCCTGGATACCATGCTGCTCACCCTGAACCTGGAATCTGTGGCCCTGATGCCCTGCAACCCTTCCATCGGGGGCACGGGCAAGGGGCATCTGGTGCGGGAGGTGGACGCCCTGGGCGGGGAAATGGGCCTGGCGGCGGACGATATTACCCTCCAATCCCGGATGCTGAACCGGGGCAAGGGCCCCGCCGTGCATTCCCTGCGCATCCAGGCGGACAAGCGGGCCTATCATCTGCGGATGCTCAAAACCCTGTTTCACCAGGATCACCTGACCCTGCGCCAGGGGGAAGCGGCGGAAATCCTGACGAAAAACGGCGCGGTGTGCGGCGTCAAAAGCCTGACGGGGGACGTGATCCCCTGCCGGGCGGTGGTGGTGTGCACGGGCGTATATTTAAAGAGCCGCATCATTATCGGCGAAGCGGAGTGGGACGCGGGGCCCCAGGGGCTGATGCCCGCCAATTTCCTGAGTAAATCCCTGGCTGACCTTGGCTTTTCCCTGCGCCGCTTCAAGACCGGCACCCCGGCCCGGGTGGCGGAAAACAGCATCGACTTTGATAAAATGGACGTGCAGCCCGGCGACGAGCCGGTAACGCCTTTCTCTTTTATGACGGACGTTCCGCCCAAAAACAAAATCAGCTGCTATCTCACCTGGACCAATGAAAAGACCCATGAGATCATCCGGCAGAATCTGCACCGGGCCCCCATGTTCACGGGGCAGATCAACGGCACCGGCGCCCGCTACTGCCCCTCCATCGAAACCAAGATCGTGCGCTTCGCGGACAAGGACCGGCACCAGATTTTCCTGGAGCCGGAGGGAGACGGGTATCCCGAATGGTATGTGCAGGGCATGAGCTCCTCCATGCCGGAGGACGTGCAGTGGGCCATGTACCGCACCATTCCGGGACTGGAAAGGTGCGTGCTGACCCGGCTGGCCTACGCCATCGAATACGACTGCATCGACCCCTTGTCCCTGACCCCCTATCTGGGTGCGCGGCACATTCCGGGGCTGTATATGGCGGGGCAGATCAACGGCACCTCCGGCTATGAGGAGGCCGCCGCCCAGGGTATTTACGCCGCCATCAACGCGGCGCTGTACTGCAAAAATGAATCGCCCTTCCTGCTCACCCGGGATCAGGCGTATATTGGCGTGATGGCCGACGACCTGACCACCAAGGGAACCGACGAGCCTTACCGCATGATGACCAGCCGGGCGGAGCACCGCTTGTTCCTGCGGCAGGATAACGCCGATTTGCGCCTTACCTTCCGGGCCAGGGACATCGGCCTGGTGTCCGACCAGCGATTGCGCCGGGCGGAACAAAAGCAAAGGGAAACGGAAGCATTGATCAAGCGCCTGACCGACGAAGGCAAGGCTAAGGAGCTGCGCCACCCGGAAGCCCATCTGACGCTGCCGGAGGGCTGGGATTACTGCGAAGGGGCCAGGGAGCAGGCGGAAATCCAAATCAAATATGAAGGCTATCTGCAAAAGGAAATGGCCCAGATTCGTCAGGCCCGGGCCATGGAGGAAACCCGCATCCCGGCGGATACCGATTATCAGGCCATCGACGCCCTGCGCCTGGAAGCCAGAGAAAAGCTGCAGGCCCAGCAGCCCCTGTCCCTGGGCCAGGCCAGCCGCATCCCTGGCGTGAACCCGGCGGACGTGGCGGTGCTGATGGTGTGGCTCAAGCGGCAAAATGAAATGAAGCAAGGATCTTAAGGCAACCCGGCTCTGTTGCCGGGAAAGTTTAAACGAATCGAGGAAACAGCATGTATAAAACCTACCAGGAAGAATTTGTTCTGCGCACCTGCGACTGCGATTTTACCGGCGCCTGGCGGCCCAGCGCCATCATGCAGACCATGCAGGAATTATCCGGCACCCATTCCGAGCTGCTGGGCTGCGGCCGCAACGCTTTGATTCAGAAGAACATTGTGTGGGTGCTCAGCCGCTGCGAAATCCATATGGACAAGTACCCCAAAATGGGCGAGAGGATCATCGCCGAAACCTTTCCCACGGCCAACCGCCGCTGGTTCTTTCCCCGGTATTATTTCTTCCGGGATGAGCGGGGCGAGGTTTTAGGCTATGCCGCCACCCTGTGGGCGCTGCTGGATATTGAAAACCGGCGTATGCTGCCGCCGGGGGACGTGGCCCGGGTGCTGCCGGACAATTCCGATCTGCCTCTGCCCATGGGCCTGCCCGCCACGGTGGACTTGGTAAACGGCGAAGAAAACGTGATGCGCCGGGTGCCCACGTATTTTGATCTGGACGTGAACAATCATGTGAACAACACCCGCTACGCCGATTGGGCCTGCGATGCCCTGGGCGTGGACGTGATGCGGAAATACTGCCTGGAAACCCTGCTGGTGAATTACGACGCCGAAGTGCGGCCCGATCAGACCATCATGCTCCATACCACATTAAGCGGCACCCAGTTCCGGGTGGCGGGCTTCCATGAGGATAAAATGCATTTCGAGCTGGGAGGGAAACTGAGGGAAAGGGAGTAAACAGTTGGGAGTGAGGAGTTAATAGTTCAATCGCAATCATTTGCAGAACGCTTTAAGTGATTGAGGCATTAGGCAATAGGCATTAGGCAATAGGATGAGAGTTCAGGTATTATAGTTGTTCCATGTCTGCATTCGTTCCGTGTGTCCGTTTATATTCTCTGCACTCAGCACTCTATCGTCTATCATTTATTGCCTAATGACTATTGCCAATTCACTTTCAACGCATTTGATATGACCGATCAGTTATTGTATACAAAATAATTGTCTGATATGGGTTGACAACATTTGCAAGTTCTTATATACTGATATCGAAATTTTGAAAGAAAGGAGGCCGCGAAAATGAAGAACTGCACCATGATGATCAATAACATTGCATGGCGGGGTAATTCTGTCTTTTTTGCCGCGTTCGTGCGCGCTTTTTTGCGGCCGCCTGTACGCTGCTGAGCTGATGAAAGCATAACAGCAGTGGAATATCAGGTCATGGGCCGCGCGCCTGTGGCCTGTTTTTTTGCAGTCTGAAAACCATTGGAGGGGAAAACCTATGCACCAGCGGGAACCGCGGCTTATGCGGAAACTGATTCGGGACAATCTTGGACATTTTTTCATCGCTCTGATTTGCACGGTGCTCACCGTGGCGATCGAGTTTATTACCCCTGTGCTGCTGGCTGAAACACTGGACTATTATTTGCAGGGCAAGCCCAGCCGCATGCCCGGCTTTGTCAACGCCTGGATTAGCTCCCTGGGCGGGCCGGATTTCATGGCCCGGAACCTGTGGATCGTGGGCCTGGCGCTGGTGGGGCTGAACGTGCTCAGCGGCTTATTCAGCTATGGCAAGGGAAGGGCCCAGGCGGTGGCCGGGGAAAACGTGGCGCTGACGCTGCGGGAAAAGCTGTATAACCATATCCAGCGCCTACCGTTCGCGTACCACGTTCAGGCCGAAACCGGCGATTTGGTGCAGCGCTGCACCTCCGACGTGGAAACCGTGCGCCGGTTTCTGTCCATGCAGCTGATGCAGGTGGTGAACGCCCTGATGATGATCACCGTGGCGCTGGTGTATCTGTTCCGGGAAAACGTGAAAATCACCCTGATCAGCATGATCATGATTCCGGGGCTGTTCCTGTTTGCCTGGCTGTTTTTCCGGTGGGTGATCAAAAACTTCCGCTTGTCTGACGAGGCCGAGGGAAAAATGAGCGCCGTGCTCCAGGAAAACCTGACGGGCGTTCGGGTGGTGCGGGCCTTTGGCCAGCAGGAATACGAGGTGGAAAAGTTTGAAAAGACCTCCGCCGATTTCCGTGACAAGACCTTTAAGCTCTGCAATCTCCTGGCCGTTTACTGGGCCACCAGCGATTTTATGAGCATGGTTCAATCCATGATGACGCTGCTGGCCTGCGTGTATTTCGCCATTCAGGGGGAAATCACCGTGGGCGGACTGATCATCTTTACCACCTATATTTGGAAGCTGCTCTGGCCCATCCGCCAGCTGGGCCGTATCCTTTCTGACGCGGGCAAGAGCCAGGTGGCCATGGACCGCATCCAGCAGATTTTGGGCGTGCCCGAGGAGCCGGAGGAGCCGGACGCCGCAAAGCCCAGCCTGAAGGGTGATATCGTGTTTGACCATGTGACCTTCGGCTATGAGGACGGCCGCCAGGTGCTCAGCGATATGAGCTTTACCATCCCCGCCGGGAAAACCGTCGCCATTTTAGGGGCCACCGGCAGCGGAAAATCCACCGTGGTGCATTTGATTCAGCGGCTTTTTGACGTAAAGGACGGGGAAATCCGCATCGGCGGCACGCCCATCAACCAAATTGACCGGCATTATCTGCGCTCCCGGGTGGGCCTGGTGCTCCAGGAGCCCTTCCTGTATTCCAAGACGTTAAAGGAAAACGTTGCCATCGCCTGCCGGGACGCTTCCGACCAGGACATTGACCGGGCTGTTACCGACGCCGCGGCCAAGGAATTTATCCTGGACAGCGATAAGGGCTATGATACCCTGGTGGGCGAGCGGGGCGTGACCCTGTCCGGGGGCCAGAAACAGCGGGTGGCCATCGCCCGGACGCTGATGAAGGACAACGATATTCTGATCTTTGACGATTCCCTGTCTGCTGTGGACACGGAAACCGACGCCCAGATCCGCGCCGCCCTGAAAAAGCGCAGTCAGGATACCACCACCATCATCATCAGCCATCGAATCGTCACCCTGTCTCAGGCTGATTTGATCCTGGTGATGGAGGACGGACGCGTCACCCAGCAGGGCACCCACGACGAACTGATTCACCAAAGCGGCCTGTACAGCCGGATCTTCAATATTCAGACCGCCCTGGAGGAAGAATTCAAGGCGGAAAATACCCAGCAGCCGAAAGAGGGGAAAAACGCTTATGCAGCAATTTGACGAAAAGGATTATACCCAAAAGTTTTCCCTGTCCCTGTGGCGGAAAATCATGAACTATGCCAAAGAATACTATCCCGACCTGGGCCGCCTGGCTGTCACCATGGCCGTGTCCGCTGCCTGCGATGTGAGCTTTCCCTTGATGACCACCTATGCCATCGACCATTTTATTCCAACCCTGGATCGGCCCGGCACCATGAACGGCGTGCCCGTATTTGTGATCATGTATGTCCTGGTGCTGCTGGTGCAGGTGGCATCCATCTATTATTTCCTGTATCTGGGCGGAAAGATCGAGGTGGGCGTATGCTACACCATTCGGAAAAAAGCCTTTCAGAAGCTCCAGGAGTTGCCTTTTTCCTACTATGACCGGATGCCGGTGGGCTACCTGATGAGCCGCATGACCAGCGACACCCAGCGCCTGGGAGAAACCATCGGCTGGTCGCTGCTGGATTTGGCCTGGGGCGCGGTGATGATCGTGGCCACCAGCGTGGCCATGTTCGCCCACGATGTGAAGCTGACGCTGATGGTGCTGCTGGTGGTGCCGCCCCTGGCGGTGGTTTCCTGGTGGTTCCAGCAAAGGATCCTCAAATCCTACCGGGCCGTGCGCAAGACCAACAGCAAAATCACCGGCGCCTTCAACGAGGGCATCATGGGGGCAAAGACCACGAAAACCCTGGTCCGGGAAGACATGAACATGGAGGAATTCACCCTGCTGACCCATGACATGAAAAAGTCCTCCGTCCGGGCCGCGTCCCTGTCGGCGGTGTATCTGCCCATCGTGGTGGCCCTGGGCTCCCTGGCTACCGCTTATGCCCTGTGGAAGGGCGGCCAGCAGGTGCTCATCGGCGGCATGACATTGGGCGTGCTGCAGCTGTTCGTCAACTACACCGTGCAGTTCTTTGAGCCCATCCGCAATATCGCCAACGTGCTTGCGGAAATGCAGTCCGCCCAGGCCGCCGCCGAACGGGTGCTGACGCTGCTGGAAACGGAGCCGGATATCGTGGATTCCCCCGAAGTGCGGGAAGTTTTTGGCGATAATTTCCATCCCAAAAAAGAAAACTGGCCGCCGCTGCGGGGGGACGTGGAGTTCTGCCATGTGGATTTTCAGTACAAGGAAGGGGAGAAGGTGCTATCCGACTTTAACCTGAAAATCAAGGCAGGGGAGACCATCGCCCTGGTAGGCCCTACCGGCGCGGGGAAATCCACGGTGGTGAACCTGATTTGCCGCTTTTATGAGCCCACTGCCGGGGAAATCAAAATCGACGGAGTGAACTACAAGGAGCGCAGCCAGCTGTGGCTGCAAAGCAATCTGGGCTATGTGCTCCAGGAGCCCCGCCTGTTTTCCGGCACCATCAAGGACAACATTCGCTATGCCCGGCTGGACGCCTCCGACGAGGAGGTGGAGGAAGCCGCCCGGATGGTGAACGCGGAGCCCTTCATTTTAAAAATGGAAAAGGGCTATAACACCGACGTGGGCGAGGGCGGCAGCCGCCTGTCCACCGGGGAAAAACAGCTGATTTCCTTTGCCCGGGCTATTCTGGCTGACCCCCGGATCTTTGTGCTGGACGAAGCCACCTCCTCTGTGGACACCCAAACGGAACTGATCATTCAGAATGCCATCTCCAAGGTGCTGTCCGGCCGCACCTCTTTCATCATCGCCCACCGCCTGTCCACCGTCCGCACCGCCGACCGCATCCTGGTCATCGATGATGGGAAGATCAAGGAAATGGGCACCCATCAGGAGCTGCTGCAAATGAAAGGCGCTTATTATAAGCTGTATACCAATCAATTCCAGGAAGAACAGGCCATGGAAATCCTGGCAAACAAGTAAGGAGGATGCGGGATGAATCATGAGGAGGCCGCACTGCTTTTTCGGCAAATGCACCCGGATTTCTTTGAGCGGCATTCGTTTCCAGAAGATGAAACCTATTCGGAAATGATGCTTCGCTTGGCTGATTTTGACCCGTCGCGATATGATAAAGCGCTGCCCCACGAGATATCCTTTGGCTTTTTTCAGGGGGACTCGGGCCCGCTCCTGCAAGCTGTCAAGAAGGTGGACGCGGGATGGGTTCAGTATTTTCATGACACCCGGAACGTTTACTGCGGATATGTGAACGGCCGGATCGCCAGCTTTTGCTTTGTTTCCCATATGGGCGTTTTTATGGTAGAAGGAAGAGTATGCAAGATCGGCGGCCCTGGCTGCGTGGGCACTGTGCCGGAATTCCGCTGCCGAGGCATTAGCCTGACCATGGTGAAAAACGTTACGGAGATTTTAAAAAACAGGGGCTATGATTACAGCTATATCCACTATACCGGCGTAGCTCCCTGGTATGAAAAGCTGGGATACGAAACCATCCTGCGCTGGAACGCGAAGGGTATCCTTGAGTGATCATCTTACTTGCCTTGAATCAACATTCGAAATCTATGGAGAAGAAGTCATGAATTATCTAGAACAATACTACAACAATTATGACGAAGAAGGACGCCTGCTTTCTCGTCATGGGCAGGTGGAATACCTGACCACGATGAGATACATAGAAGAATGTCTGGAAGGCATTTCAACTCCAAGCATCCTTGAAGTAGGTGCAGGCACAGGACGCTACAGTGTGACATTGGCAAAGCAAGGACGGCAGGTGACCGCTGTTGAGCTGATTGAACATAATCTGGGAATACTGAAATCCAAATTAGACGGTACAGAACCTATCACAACAATCCAAGGAAATGCTCTGGACCTGTCCCAGTTTTCTGACAATTCTTTCGATCTGACCATGTTGCTTGGCCCGATGTATCACCTTTACACCAAGGATGAAAAGCAAAGAGCTCTTTCTGAGGCAGTGCGAGTTACTAAATCAGGCGGTCATATTCTGGTGGCTTACTGTATGAATGAGCCGACTGTCATTCAGTATGTATTCGGTTTGAACCACTTGCACGAAGTGATGGAGCTTAATATGCTGACTTCTGACTGGCATTGTATTAGTGAGCCCAAAGATCTTTTCGAGATGGTGAGAACAGAAGAGATTGCTGAACTGGATGCAGCGGTGCCTGTCAAAAGGATCAAACTGGTCGCAACGGATGGAGCGACGAATTACAAGCGAGAATACATTGACGCTATGGATGATGAGACTTTCAGCAAATGGATGGAATATCATTTCACGATTTGCGAACGGCAGGATCTGATTGGAGCTTCTCATCATACGCTGGATATACTCCGAAAAGAGTGACTATTCCAGTTCGTTAAATTGAAAGGCGCGCTTACTCACCACCTGTCAAGGCGGTGAAAGTGCGTCTTTCTATATTGAACGAGACCGCGTTTCATCTTTGGCAACAAGAATCCTATAATAAAACAATGAGGTTCTATCAGGCGTTTTTTCGTTCCACACCTTTTTTCGCGTTTTTTTGCGCTCTGGTTCGACGCTTCCGGGGAGGGCCTGGGTTTATACTGTCAGGCGGAGGTCAGGGGAAAGCATGCGGATCAACATGGAAGCGTATTTGCTCCTGAATGGGTGGATGGATTATTTATCCCTGCTTTGGGGGGCATACCTCAAGGACATCCGTTTTCCCATGGGCCGAGCGGCACTGGCGTCCGCACTGGGCGGAGGCTGGGCGGCAGCGGCGCTGATGCGGCTGCTTCCGCTGCAAGGCCCGTTTGCAGCATTGCTGGGCTTTTTTCTTCTGTGCCTGATCACCTATGGCCCTCGCGGCGCTTGCTGCTATCCTGCCGTGATGGCAGGGGCGCTTTTTTTAAGCGGTTTTGTGGACGCGCTGCTTCAGCTGGGCTTTCCTCCCTGGGCCTGCCTGTGGGCCGCGGGCGGATGTGCGCTGCTGATGTGCGTCCTTCGCCGAACGCGCGGGCAAGGAAAAGGAGACATGCGCCTTCGGATCATGCTGTATGGAAAAGCGATCTCCCTTCCGGCCCTAAGGGACAGTGGAAATTTGCTGCGGGATGGAGTGACGGGTCTGCCGGTGATCGTGGTGTCTCAAAAGGCGCTGGGGCCGCTCATGCCCCCGCACGTTCAGGCAGACGACCCTTCCACACTGCCCAAAGGCTGGCGGCTGATTTCTGTCCGCACAGCGGCGGGAGAGGCGCTGCTCATGTGTTTTCGGCCGGACCTGCTGGAACTGACAATGGATAAACGGGCCCAGAGAACGGAGGCGATTTTGGCCGTTTCCTGCTTTGGGGAGCGGCGGGCGCTGATCCCGGAGGGCCTCCGGTGCTTTCCATGGGGGAGGAAAGCGGATGCTTGGAAGAACAAGGAGGACGCGATTCATGCAGGCGAATGAAATAAAAAAATGGATGCTGATGTTTTTTTCACAGCTCCGTTCAGACGGCGTGCATTATATCGGCGGGGCGGATCCCTTGCCCAAGCCCCTGACGGCGGAAGAAGAAGCCAGGCTGGTGCAAAGGCTGCCGCAGGACGACGGAACGGTGCGTTCCATTCTGATTGAAAGAAACCTGCGGCTGGTGGTATTCATCGCCAAGAAATTCGAGAACACCTCCGTGGGCATTGAGGATTTGATTTCTATTGGCACCATCGGCCTGATCAAAGCAGTGAACACTTTCGACCCGGATAAAAAAATCAAGCTGGCAACTTATGCCAGCCGATGCATTGAAAATGAAGTGCTGATGCACCTGCGCCGCACCAGCCGATTGAAATATGAAGTGTCCCTGGATGAACCCCTGCGCACCGATTGGGACGGCAATGAACTGCTGCTATCCGATGTGCTGGGCACAGAGGGGGATTTGGTGTCCAAATCCATGGAGGAGGACGCGGAAAAACAGCTGCTGGGCAGCGCCCTGTCCCGGCTTTCCCCCCGGGAACAGCGCATTATGAAGATGCGGTTCGGGCTGGGCGGCGGCCGGGAAATGACCCAGAAGGAGGTGGCCGACCAGCCGGGCATTTCCCAATCCTATATTTCCCGGCTGGAAAAACGCATCCTGTCCCGGCTCCATAATGAATTGCTCCGGGCGTCCTCATAATAAAACGGCTTTGGATTCCGATCATCGAGAACAGGAATCCAGTCTTTTTATTTGGACCCAAAGAAAAGGCAAACGGAAGCAGCGCTCCGTTTGCCTGTGAAAGCCGTTTGATTATTCAGCCTTCAAATAGCTGGAAACCATGTAGCCTTCGATGTTGTTATAAATGATCCGGGAATACCATTGATCCTTTTCCAGCACCTTCACCACCGCGCCGTTGGGAACGGAAGCCAGGATATTGGAATTATCCTTGGTGCTGCGGGAAGAGCGGAGATAGACGAAGGAACTGTTCATGTTGCGCACCACCATATAATAGCCCACGGGGGTGACAGGCGGCTGCGTGGCGGGGGGCTGGGTAGCAGGCGGCTGGGTGGCGGGCTGGCCGGGCACAACAGGCACGCCGCCGTCGACCTTGTAAACGTACGTGGCCACCATGTAGCCGACCATTCCATTATACTGAATCTTGCAGTAAGCGCCGTCCCGCTCCAGCAGCTTCACCATTGCCCCGCTGGGCACCTGGCACAGGATATTGCTGCTGTCAGCGGTGGATTTGCTGTAGCGAAGGTTCACATACGTGTTGTTGGGATTGTACACCACCGCGTCGGTGCCGGCTGTGGGCGTATAAGGCGGAGTCGTGGTGGGGGGAGTGGTGGGCACGGGAGCGGAGGTGGGGTAAAGGTAATGGGTCACCATATAGCCGATCATGCCGTTATAGCGGATCCGGGAATACCACTGATCCTGCTCGTAGATATCCACGATGGCCCCGCTGGGCACCTGGGCCAGTACATTGGCAGTGCTGGCCGTGCTGCGGGAGGAGCGCAGATAGCCGAAGGAGCCGTTGGGATGCTGCACCCGCGCCTTGCCGATGGGGCTGCCGCCGGAGGACGGGGGGATCACGATGGAGCCGCCGGGAATGCTTGTCAGATACCGGGTCATCATATAGCCGGTGAGGCCGTTCACATTGACCTTGGCCCAGGTGCCGTAATTGGCCAGCACATAAACCGTTGTGCCGTTGGGGAACAGGCCCAGGGACATAGAATCAATGCTCATGTAGGAGCGCAGATGCAGCCGCCCGCTGTTGCCGGTGCTGACGTACATAATGGAATAAGAGCCGGAGGGAGGCGTGACAGGGGTGGGGGCAATGGGGGTCACGGAGGTCAGGTACCGGGTCATCATATAGCCGGTCATGCCGTTAACCACCACATAGCTCCAGCCGTTATACAGGTTCACAGCGGATACCCGGGTGCCGTTGGGATACAGGCCCAGGGAGCGGGCGTTCTGGCTGGCGTATTCCCTCAGGTGCAGCCTGCCGGTGTTGCCGGTGCTCACGTACATGGTCACAGCGCCGGTGGGCGTGGGCGTCACCGGGGAGGGCGTGATGGGAGTGGTGGTCAGGTAGGACAGCATCATATAGCCCAGATTGCCGTTGATGTTCACATAAGCCCAGCTGCCCACCCGACTGAGCACATGCACCTGCGTGCCGTTGGGATACAGGCCCACGGAGCGGGCGTTCTGGCTGGCATATTCCCGCAGGTTCAGGCCGCCGCTGTTGCCGGTGTACACGTACATGATGGTGTCTTCCGTGATATAGATAGGCGGAATCAGCTTTTCAGCGGAATCCACGCTGTCGGTAACCACCTGGCCGTCAGCGGAAATGGAAACCGGGTTGGCATAGGTGGTGACAGGGGCGGAGTAGGTGGGGGCGGAATAGGCATTTGTATCGGCAGCGGGATAGTTGGGCGCTTCGTAAAGATTGCCCTCCAGGTAATTCATGCTCATGTAGCCCTGCATCCCGTTCACGGTGATGTGGGCCCAGCTGCCCTCGATCCAGTCCACCTGCACCGGCGTGCCGGGGTCCAGGGAATCAATGCGCTGGGATTGGGCGGTGGGGGCGGAGCGGACGTTGATCCGGCCTGAATTGGTGTACTTGACGTAAGCGTCGGCGGCCAGCGCGGGAACGGGGGGCATGACCATCACAAATGCCATCACCATTGAACACAGCGCAAGAAAGCCCTTCTTCTTCATCTATTCTCTCTTCCTTTCCTTCGGAAATGCCGAAGCAAATACAGGACTGCTCTCCCGTATGTTCAGATTATAGCACAAAATCCTGGAAAATGCTATCCTTTTTCCCAATCCCGCGCAGGTTTTACACTTATCACAATTTTCACAGAATTTACATAAAAATGAAACAAATTGCTTTCTCCGTTCGTCTAATAAGCAGAAGAAGTCTGCGTGAATAAATATGCTAATATCAAATAAAAATACAGTGCGGTTTTATCCGATGAATGCCTGGCGGGAGGCAGGAGGATTTCTGGGTTCCCCGGTGGTTGTTTTTTCTCTTATAGTTTAGACGACGGAAAACAGCAATTTGTTTCGTTCAACAGGAAGATGTTAGAGAATCGTAAGATGTGTAAATGTTAAAAAATACGACCAAAATATATAGATTTTATCCTGACGGCATGTTATAATCCTGCTGTCCGGAAAACGGGCCAGAAATGATGACTGAAAGGAAGGATGATATCGATGATGAAAAAAGTGATTTCCATGATGCTTGTTTTGTGCTTCGGGGCGGTTTTTCTGTCTCTTCCGGCGCTGGCAGACAGCGGCGATTTATGCATGTATATACAAACTGGAAACTCCGGCAAGCTGCATCTGCGGGCGCGGCCCGACAGCGGGTCAGAGTCCCTGGGCCTGTATCGCAATGGAACCCGGGTCACGGTGGAGGGTTTTGCAAATTCCAATTGGGCGGCAGTGACGGTGAATGGCAAGCGGGGGTATATGAACCTGCGGTATCTCACCGGCACAGCCCCCGTTCAGCAGATTTCCGCCGTGAACCGCCCGGCCCCTTCGGAAAGCACACTGCTGTATGTGCGCACGGGCAATTCCGGCAGGCTGCACCTGCGGGCTGCGCCCAGTCAAAAGGCCGATTCCCTGGGCCTGTATCCGAACGGCACCCCCGTGCTGGTCACCTCGCGCTTGAATGGGTGGGCGTTCGTTAACGTCAACGGTGCGGCAGGCTATATGATGCTTTCCTTCCTGACGGCTGACCCCGCCGCTGCTGCAGCATCCGGTTCTGTCCAATCAAATGATGATTCCCGGTATTCCGCCGCCGCTGTTCCCATGTATGTGAGCACGGGAAACGCCGGCAGGCTGCACCTCAGGGAATACGCCAGCCAGGAAGCCGGTTCTTTGGGCCTGTTTGCCAACGGAACGGTAGTGTACGCCGTGCACCTGGGCAACGGATGGAGCCGGGTGAATGTGAACGGCCAAAGCGGATTCATGATGACCCGTTTTCTTTCCGCCACGGCAGCGGGCGTTTTCAGCGCGCCCACCCAGCCGCCGTATTCCTATTCCCCAAGCTATCCGGCGCCTACTGCCGCTCCGTATCGGAATGGCTATTATGTGCCTGCCCTGACCGCCGCCCCTGCCGCGACAGCGATCCCTGCCCCCATATATCCCTCCGGCATTGCCATGGTGCGCAATCCCAACAGCAGCTTTGTGTATCTGCGCTCCTCTAAGAATTCAGACAGTACATCCAATGTTCTTTCTCAGGTTCCGGCGGGGGCCGTGGTGCAGATCGTGGAAATGGATCGCTATTGGTCCAAGGTGATTTATAACGGCCAAACCGGCTACATGGTCACCAACTATTTGAAATAATAAATTAATATTTCATCTGCGGCGATGTCAGCTTCGTTTGCTTCCCTGATTGTCTGCATAGCGTCCCTCCCGTCAAGCCACAGAGCGCCAAGCAGCTTGCTGTCTTCAGCCATATTTTCCTTCACATCCTTTATGAATTATGGTAGGAAAGATACCGAAAAGCATTTTAATCCCATGCAAGGTAAAAATCACATAATGTGAATCTCATCTAAAGAAGAAGTGAGGAAGCCGTCACCATGCTCCCCCACTTCTTTTTCGTTATTTAATTTCCTGTTCCAGTTGATCGAAAACCGGTGTAGAAAAGAATTGCCCCAAGGTAATTTCAAAAGCATCACACAGTTTTTTGATTGTCACGGTGCCGGGATTCTGGCTTTCCCCATTCAAAATGCTTTTGATAGTGGATTGAGAAACAGCCGATAGATTTGCCAAGCCGTTTGGTGTGATACGGCGTTCTTTGCATAGCTCAATGATCCGAGCAGCAACCGCTTCCTGCGTCGTCACGTTCACACCTCCCAAGTG
>CAMOUF010000068.1 GCA_946626395.1 uncultured Clostridia bacterium | reverse complement strand
GCAGGGTAAAAAAATCAGCCTGGCGGCCTGCCAGCGGCTGTGGTTTTCCGCGGGCCGGGATCTGACCACCCTGAACAATGAAATCGGCAAGCTGTGCGCCTACGCCGGGGAGCGGGAGGAGATCACGGAGGCGGATATCGCCGCCATCTGCTTTCAATCCACGGAATACAAGGTGTTCGACATGCTGGACGCCCTCATGTCCGGCCAGGGAGGAAAGGCCCTGAAAATGCTGGACGCCCTGCTGCGGGACGGGGAAGAAAGGCTGATGATCCTTTCCCTGCTGGGCAGGCAGTGCCGCCAGATGAGCTACGCCAAGGCCATGGCGGCGGGCGGCGCCCAGCAGGGGGAAATCGCCGCCCGGCTGGGCATGCCCCCCTTCGCCGTTAGAAAAACCCTGGACAGCGCCCGGGCCTATACCCAGGCCCAGCTCCAGGAGATGGCGCGGCTGTGCCTGGATACGGAGTATCAGGTCAAGTCCGGCCAGATGATGGAGGCTGGGGCCCTGGAAATGGCCATGCTGAAAATCTTATCCATGCGGGAGGCGAATCGCTATGGCTGATATGCAGGCGCTGCTTGCGCAGGCGGGAGTGCCGGTGGACGAAAACGCCCTGAAAAACCTGAACTGCTACCACGAAATGCTGCTGGACTGGAACATGCGCATGGATTTGACCAGCGTGCAGGAGGGCGACATGGCCAGCCGCCATTTTCTGGATTCCCTGCTGCCGCTTACGCTGCCGGAATATTTCCCGGAAAACGCCCGGCTCATCGACGTGGGCACCGGGGCGGGCTTCCCGGGGCTGGCCCTGGCCATTGCCCGGCCGGATTTTCAGGTCACGCTGCTGGAAGCCCAGGGAAAGCGCTGCGCCTTCCTGCGGGCCGTGTGCGAAGAACTGCGGCTTCAAAACGTATCTGTGATCCAGGAGCGGGCGGAGGTGCTGGGCCGCATGGAGGCCCACCGGGAGCGCTATGACTTAGCCGTGGCCCGGGCGGTGGCCCCGCTGAACGTGCTGGCGGAATATCTGCTGCCTTTCGTACGGGTGGGCGGACGGGCGCTTTGCTGGAAGGGCCCCGCCGTGGCGGAGGAATTGCAGGACGGGGCCGCTGCCGCGGCTGCCTTGGGAGGAAAGCTGATTTCCCCCGTGACCCTGAACCAAAATGGCGTCCATCATCTGCTGGTGCCCATGGAAAAAGAAACAGAAACCCTTCCCCAATATCCCCGCAAAAACGGCATCCCCGTCAAGCGTCCCCTGAAAAGCGGCAAAAAATGACGGCGGCTTTTGCCGCTTTCCGGCTGTATTTGTCAAACGCTTCCTCCTGCCCGTGGGCCAAAACGGGCAGGAGGATTTTTCTTTTCCGCAGAAAGGAACACAGAACGAAAATCCTTTACTTTCACCGCCGGAGGTACCCATGAGCGTTCTGCCTGAAATACAGCCAAGCCGCCGCCAGGTCTGCTGCCTGCCCCTGTCCCTGATCCATATCAAGACGCAATCGTCCCGCCGCTTTGACCGCCAGGCGCTGCTGCGTCTGGCCTCCTCCATCCGCCAGCACGGGCTCCTGGAGCCCATCACCGTGCGCCCCGTGGGTCCGGGCTATGAAACCGTGCTGGGAGAGCGGCGGGTGCGGGCCTGCCTGATGCTGGGATACACCCACATCGACGCCTTTATCCTCTCCGTTCCTCCCGGGGACGCCGCGTTGCTGTCCCTGACGGAAAACACCCTGCGGGAGCCTCTGGACTTTTTCCAGGAGGCGGAGGCCTTTGCCGCCCTTAAAAAGCAAGGGTTCAGCGAGGAAGCCATCGCCCGGCGGCTGTGCACGGAAGAAGACCGGGTGACGGACGCTGCCCGGCTGCTTTCTCTTTTCCCGGAAGCCCGGCGCGCGGTGCTGGAGGAGGGCCTGAGCCTGGCCCATGCTCGGGCGCTGCTGGCTCTGCCCGATGAGGAGAGCCAATACGCGCTGGCCCGCCAGGCCGCCCGGCTGCGTTTATCCGTGCGGGAAACCCAGGCGCAGGTAAACAAGGCGCTGCAAAAGCTGTCCTGCTCGCCGCCCCCCAGGCGGGTGATTTCCACGGTATCGGAGCCCCGGGTGTATCTGAACGCTATCCGCGGCCTGGTCCTTGAGATGAAGGAAAGGGGCATCAACGCCTCCGTGGAAACCGAGCAAAAAAAGGACTGCCAGGAAATGATCATCCGGGTGCAGACAAGATCAAGGAATCTTTAGGCAATAGGTATCAGGCAATAGGAAAATGAGAGTTCAGGTGTTTTAGCCATTCCAAATCCGGATTCGCTTTTTGTGTTCGGCTGTATTTCCTGCACTCTATGCCCTACGCCCTGTGTACTTTCCCATAAAATCAAATACCCCCAGAACACAGCAGGGAAGCCCCTGTTTTTTTGCATTGGAACAGAAAGGGCCGGGTATTTTTAATTCTTACAATTTTGTAATAGTGTAGATTTTTTTGTCATTTTTTTGTATAATTGAAGCAGATGTTCCGCGCATGGTTTTTTTGCCATATCATCCGTTAAGGAGGCGCCGCCCATGGGCTATGAATTGCAGAAAGGAAGCATGTGGAAGCGGATTTCCGCCTTTCTTTTTGACGCGATCCTGCTGGGCGTGATCGCCGTGCTCATCGCTTGGGGCCTTTCTGCCCTCCTGGGCTACGACGGATACAGCCGCACAGTGAACGAAAGCTATGAAAAATACGGCCAGGCCTATGGCGTAGACCTGCGCATGACCTTAAGTGAATACGAAGCATTGACCCAGGAAGAAGCCCGGCGGGTGGACGAGGCCTTTGCCGCCATGAACGCGGACGGCAAAGCCCTGCACGCGCATCAGATGATGCTGCAATTATCCGTGCTGATCATTTCCCTGGGCTTCTTTTTTGCGTATCTGATTTGGGAATTTTTCATGCCCCTCCGGCTCCGGGACGGCCAGACCCTGGGCAAAAAGATTTTCGGCCTGGGCCTGATGCGCCAGGAGGGCATTAGGGTCCACGGCCCCACCCTGTTCATCCGGGCCATCCTGGGCAAATACACCATCGAAACCATGATCCCCGTGCTGATCATCCTGATGATTTACTGGGGCACCATCGGGGTGGTGGGCCCCGTGGTGCTGGGGCTGATCCTGATCGTTCAAATCGCGGTGATCGTTTTGACCCCCACCAACGCCCTGATCCATGATCTGCTGGCGGGCACGGTGGTAGTGGACGAAGCCAGCCAGCGCATCTTTGAAACCCCCGAGGAATTGGCCGCCTTCAAGGCGGAGCAAGCCGCCCTGGCCGCCCGGAAGGAACCCTATTGATCCTGCCGCGCCTTTTGCATGAAAGCGCGCGTTGAAGCTACACCATCCAATTCTCATATTCGCAAAGGAGGAAGGGGAATCCTATGAAAATCGTCCTGCAAAACCTGACCAAGATCTTTCCCAGCCGCAACAAGAAAAGCAACGAGGAGGTCATCGCCGTCAACAATTTCAACTTTGAAATTCCAGACGGCAAACTGATCGGCCTGCTGGGCCCCTCCCGCTGCGGCAAGAGCACCACGCTGTACCTGATCAGCGGACTGCAACT
>CAMOUF010000067.1 GCA_946626395.1 uncultured Clostridia bacterium | reverse complement strand
TCACCAGGCATTAGCCAAAAGGCAATAGGCATTAGGCAACAGAAGAACGAGAGTTCAGAGTCAAGAGTTCAGAGTTCAGATATTTTAGTCGTGTCAAGTCTGGATGCGTTTATTGTGTGTGTTCTATTCTCTGCACTCTGAACTCTGTACTCTGCACTCTTTCCTCTATTTCCTATTGCCTTATGCCTATTGCCTACTCCCTTAAAGCGTTCTAACTATCTTCTCAATTGGGGGTCCTTCTTATTATCCGGATTGATCCAGAAGAAGGGGCGGAAGGGCTCGTAGCTGTTGCCCAGGGTATGCATCAGATGCACGGCGTCGTGCTCGGACTGGTAGCCGTGATTGGAAAAGATTTCTCTGGGCTCCAAGTTCTTTTCCTTCTGCTTCAGCATCCGCATGAGCCGTTCCTCGGCATGGGGCAGATCGGCGTTTGCGGCGTAAAAATACAGCCCGCTGCCCCCGGTCAGCCCCGCCTGGGGGCGCAAAGCGGCGCGCAGCCCCTTCCGGGACAGGGTGGATTGCAGAGAATCCCGGATGTTGGCGGCCCGTTCGGTATCCGCCACCACCTTGATATACACCACCTCCTCCAGATTATAGCGCTCATCGTCCAGATACTGCCGGTAGGGGGAGCGCTTCATATGCTGAAACACCACTTTTTCTTCTTGGGTGAGCTGGCCCCTGTGATAAATGCAGTTGCGGTTTTTATGCACCGTATAAATAAAATAGGAAACGTTCATGGCATCCAGCCGTTTCATCAGCCAGCGGGAGGAATCCGGAGGCAGATTGATGGTGGACAGGTACACGTTTTCTTCGGTATCGTAAATGCCCGCCCCGTCCATCACGATCATGGGCAGGCTCAGCTGCACGCCGCTGATCTGGCCCAGAAAGAAGGCGGGGGCGTGCTCGGACATGAGGCAGATTTTCGCCCCATCGTTATACAGATAATTCAGCCGGAACAGCACGGAGGAGGGCACCTGGGACAATTGATCCGGGGCCAGGTCCTTCGTGCGCACGAAAAACACCAGATCCCGCTGCTTCACCCTGGGCAGGTGAAACACGTTCACGCCGATGGCGATCACCGTGCCCACGAACACGTCCAGCACCCGATGGAACGCCTGATCCAGGGGATGGTCGATATCCGGATAAGCGATCACCACGCAGATGAACACGATGGCCGCCAGGCTGGAGGTGTCCGGCATGCGGATCACCACAGCGGAATACAGGGAAATCATGATGCCCAGGCCCATAAGGGGATACAGGATCAGGGGATTTTGGCCCAAAGCGGGAAACAGCGGCATGATCAGCAGGAACAGAAACCCCCACAGCGCGCCGATCAGCGTGCCCGCCAGCCGGTTCAGGGAGTATTCCTTGGTGTCCTGCACATAGGGCTGCATGCAAATGATGGCGGTGATGGCCGCTTCGGCGGACATGGTTTCGCCCCGGTAACCCCGCAGGCGGTAAAAAATCAGGCACAGAAAAACCGCGATGCTGGTTTTTAAAATCCGCTGCCCCAGGGGCGGCAGGTACATCGGTGGGAATGGGAAACGTTGAAGGGACATACGGCTTCTCCTTGCGTGGAATGATGATACGATGATACCAAATGCCGGGTGGAAAAGCAAGAAGACCAAAGAAAGGTCTTATTCCTCCGTGCCCAGCTTTTTCAAAATGCCGCCGGCCCGCAGGGCGGGGAGCACGGCATGATAGAAAATGGGGGCGGCCACCACAGCCACGCCGGCGTTGATGAGGGAGGGAATGAGCTTACTGCCCATGGTCACGCCCACGGCGTCCAGGGGGAAGCCATACACGAACCGCTGATAAATGAAGGTCTTGAGCATATACAGCGCCACATAGGTCAGGGCCCCGGCCACGGAGGCAATCACCGTGCGGTCCAGCTTCATGCGCCGCTTGCCCGCCGCGCCCATGATCAGACCGCACACCCAGGCCATGGCGAATTTGCTGACAAAGGTGATCAGAATTTCCACGATGCCATAGCCGCCGTTGAAGGCGTCAAACAGCGCCGAGCCCAGCCCCGCCGCCACGCCGCCCAGCACCGGTCCCAGCAGCATGCCGCTGAGCAGGCACACCGCGTTGGCAAAATGCACCTTGGAGCCCAAAAACGGAAACCGGAACAGCGTGACCACATACACCATCGCCGCCAGCATCCCTACAAATACCGTGCTGAAAATTTTGCTGTCCTGCTTGTTCATCCTTTTCATCTCCTGGTTCAGGGGTACAGGGGACGAAAGAAGCCCTCTGCCTCGTCTTTCCTTTTTGCCCTCTTGACCGGAGAGCGCACTCAGTATATACTGAATGTGGCGCTATGAAAAGTGCCAGAACAGGAGAAAAACATAAGGCCAGATGGAAGAAAAAAAGACGGCGTATCTGCAATTGTACGAGACTCTGCGCCAGCAGATCGTTCAGGGCATCCGCCCCTATGGCGAAAAGCTGCCCTCCCGGCGGCAGACCGCCCGGGACCGGCACGTGAGCCCCATCACGGTGGAGCACAGCTATGAGCTGTTATGCCAGGAGGGGTATATCGAAAGCCGGGCCCGCAGCGGGTTTTACGTGATTTACCGTTCCCAGGACGGCTTTGCCCAGCCCGACGGCCCGGCGCGTCCCCTGCCTCCGGCGGCCTATGCCCCCGCCCGAGGCGGGGCGTTTCCCTATTCGGTGCTGGCCCGGGCCATGCGGCGGGTGATTTCGGACTACGGGGAGGAGATCATGAGCAAGCCCCCCAACGCGGGCTGCGCTTTTCTGCGGCAGGCGCTGTCCCGGTATCTGGCCCGGAACCGGGGCATCCAGGCGGGGGAAGAGCAGATCGTGATCGGCTCCGGCGCGGAATACCTGTACGGCCTGGCCGTGGAAATGCTGGGCCGGGACAAAACCTACGCCATCGAAAGCCCCTCCTATGAAAAGATCGAGCAGGTTTACCGGGCCAAGGGCGTGGCCTGCGATTTGCTGCCCCTGACCCACGACGGCATTGAGTCCGGCGCCTTGAAAAAAACCCGGGCCTCCGTGCTGCACATCACGCCCTACCGCAGCTTTCCCAGCGGCGTCACCGCCAGCGCCTCCAAGCGGCGGGAATACCTGCATTGGGCCGGGCAGGGAGAACGCTATATCGTGGAGGACGATTTTGAATCGGAATTCTCTCTTTTGCGCAAGCCGGAGGAAACGGTGTTTTCCCAGGCAAAAAAAGAAAACGTGCTGTATCTCAACACGTTTTCCCGCACTGTTTCCCCCTCCATCCGGGTGGGCTATATGGTGCTGCCTCCCGCCCTGCTTCCCCGTTTCCAGGAAACCGTGGGCTTCTATTCCTGCACCGTGCCCGCCTTTGAGCAGTACGTGCTGGCGCTGCTGCTCACCAGCGGCGATTTTGAGCGCCACATCAACCGCATCCGCCGGATGGAAAGGAAAGGCTGAAGAATTTGGGCTCAAGGCAAAAAGTTTGTGGTGGGAACCTCTCTTTGGAGTAGCTTCGCGTGGCCTGCGCTTCGCTTGCCCATGCTCCTTTCACCATGCAGGTTCGCAGCCTCAATAGTCGCAACTCCGCTTCATGCGGAGCTTGCTCCTTTTCGGCTGATCTCAGCGCGGACAGGACATCCGCCACCGGCGGCTGTCCGCGCTTCGTCCCCCTCCGAGAAAGCAATCCAG
>CAMOUF010000066.1 GCA_946626395.1 uncultured Clostridia bacterium | reverse complement strand
TACCAATCAATCTATGTTTCTTCCCTTCATAAAGAATTAGAAAAGGAAAATCAGCGATTATCAATTCCTGGATTGCTTTCTCGGAGGGGGGTGTGGGGGGGCCTCTCTTGTAGCCAGACGGCCCGAAGGGATGCCTGGCGCGTTACACGCCATGTGTCATGGTGAAAGGAGCATGGGCAAGCGCAGCGCAGGCCATGCGAAGTAACTCCAAAGAGAGGTTCCCCCCACAATCTTTAACATTGAGCCTTTATTTTGTTGCGGAAAACGTGCTGGCTTCCGTCAGCCAGGAAAGCAGCTCTCCGTCGATTTCCTCCGGGGACGAGATCATCACATGATGGGTCCAGCGGTTGGGACGGGCCTGGACAGCCGCGCCGATGCGGGGGGATGCCTGCCGGTGATCCAGCCCAAAGGAAACCGTCAGATAAACCGGCGGCCGCTCCTTCGCCCGGCCCAGGGGCAGAAAGGAAACGCAGGCGAACATGCGTCGGTTATAAAAGGAAATCTGGGTCTTTTGCGTCTTTACGCTGACAGGCCCCACGCACACCGCGGCCATGCGGCTTTTCAGCGCCTCGTACAGCGGCAGGGCGGCGGCCCGGCCGTCAAAAAACATCAATTCAGCGGTATCCATAGGCACCTAACGCATTCATAATAATCGTTCTAAGTTCCAAGTTCCAAGCTGATTCTGTTCCGCGCAATTCAGCGGGCCGAAGCCGTTTGACTATTCGGCTTGGAACTTAGAACTTTGACCTTAGAACTTTTTACCTTTGAACATCCATCAGCTTCATCAGCGCGTCCACGTTTTCCGGGGAGGTGGCCCAGGAGGTGGCGAAGCGCACCACGGCGTGGCCATCGTCGTATTTTCCCCAGTAGGAAAAGCGGACCTTGCCGGACAGACGCTCCATTTCCTCATTGGGCAGGATCACGAACTGCTGATTGGTGGGGGAGTCCAGGAAGAAGGAATACCCCCGTTCCGCAAACCCTTTTTTCATTTTTTCCGCCATGTGGATGGCGTGGCGGCTGATGGCAAAATACAGGTCATCGGTAAACAGGGTATCGAACTGTACCCCCAGCAGCCGCCCCTTGGCCACCATGGCCCCGTGCTGCTTGATATGGGTGATGAACCGCTTGGGCGCACCCCGCCGGGGGAACACCACCGCCTCCCCGCACAGGGCCCCCACCTTGGTGCCGCCGATATAAAAGGCGTCGCACAGGGCGGCGATGTCGGGCAAGGTCACGTCCGCCCTTTCGCTCATCAGGCCGTAGCCCAGCCGGGCCCCGTCCATAAACAGGGGGATTTTGTATTCCCGGCATACCCGGCTCAGGGCGGTTAATTCCTCTTTGGTATACAGGGTGCCGTACTCCGTGGGATGGGAAATGTACACCGCGCCGGGGTACACCATATGGGGATAGGTGGGATCGGCATAAAAATTTTCCAGGAAAACCCGCAGCTCCCCGGCGTCCATTTTGCCCCCGTGCTCCGGCACCGTCAGCACCTTGTGGCCGGTGTATTCGATAGCCCCGGCTTCATGCACGTTCACATGGCTCGTCTGGGCGGCCACCACGCCCTCGGTGCCGTGCAGCAGGGCGTCAAGGACCACCTGATTGGTCTGGGTGCCGCCCACCAGAAAAAAGATGTCCGCCTCGGGGTCACCGATGGCCGCCCGGATTTTTTCTTTGGCCCGGGCGGAATATTCATCCTCTCCGTAGCCCACCTGCTGCACAAAATTGGTGTCCGCCAGCGCCTGCAAAATCTGTGGATGGGCCCCCTCGGAATAATCGTTTTCAAATGAAAGCATGCTTCTTTTCCTCCTGATCCTGGATCTTCCCCATTTAACCATGTTCCTTCCCCGCCGTCAAGGGACGGACGCAGAAGGCCAGCGTTTTTTCTTTGTATATTTTTTCTTTCTTCCTGGATAAGCGGTTTTCCTCCATTGACAGCCCTTTTTCATTGATGTATAATGATGCATATTCATACAGGAATTGTTGATTTTTGTATGATTATACATTCAACCCGGGAAACGACCTTGGAGGATATGCTCATGGATTTAAAAGGACGGAGTTTTTTAACCCTATTGGATTTTACCCCGGAGGAGATCGGGGGGCTTTTGAGTCTGGCGGCGGACCTGAAGGAAAAGAAAAAGACGGGCATCGCCCACCGAATACACGAGGGCAAAAACGTGGCCCTGATTTTTGAAAAAACCAGCACCCGCACCCGCTGCTCCTTCGAGGTGGCGGCGGCGGACCTGGGCATGCATTCCACGTACCTGGACCCCTCGGGCAGCCAGATCGGCAAAAAGGAAAGCATTGCCGACACGGCCCGGGTGCTGGGCCGGATGTACGACGGCATCGAGTACCGGGGCTACGGCCAGGAAATCGTGGAAGCGCTGGCCCGGTATTCCGGCGTGCCGGTGTGGAACGGGCTGACCAACGAATTTCACCCCACCCAGATTTTAGCGGACTTCCTCACCATTCAGGAGCATTTCGGCGGCCTGAAGGGAAAGAAGCTGGTGTACATGGGCGACGCCCGCTACAACATGGGGGATTCCCTGATGGTGGGCTGTGCGAAGATGGGAATGCATTTCGTGGCCTGCGCGCCTAAGGCGTACTTCCCCAACCCGGCGCTGACCGCTCAATGCCAGGCCATCGCCGCGGAGACCGGGGCCACCCTGCAATTCATCGAGGACCCCATGGAAGCCACGAAAAAAGCCGATGTGATTTACACCGACGTGTGGGTGTCCATGGGCGAGCCGGACGCGGTCTGGGCCGAGCGCATCGCCGCCCTGAAGCCCTATCAGGTAAACGCCGCGCTGATGGCAAACGCCGGGCCCCAGTGCCGCTTCATGCACTGCCTGCCCGCCTTCCATGACCTGAATACCACCATCGGAAAACAGATCCATGAAAAGTTCGGCCTCACCGCCATGGAGGTGACGGACGACGTGTTCGAGGGCCCCCAGTCCATCGTGTTCGACGAGGCCGAAAACCGGATGCATACCATCAAGGCCGTGATGGCGGCAACGCTGTAAGGACGGGGGAGGAGACGCGTACTTTCTCTGGCCCAGAGAAAGTACCAAAGAGACCAATTGGGTGAGCGAAACATATTTCCTTGACTGTCTATCCGATTGTCTATATAATAAAAAAGCCAGCCGAGCAATCGGATGGCAGGACAGGGAGACATACGCGGAGCTTGCGCCTGCCGGACTTACATAGGAAAGGCAGGTGTCGGACATGAGCACATACGAAATCATCATGATTTGTATCGCAGCTATGACCCTCTTGCTGAAATTGATTGCCATGTACAATCAAAAGAAGTAATGAGAAAGCCACCGCGTATCGCCAAATGCGCGGTGGCTTTATGGACTTAACCCGCCGGTAGGTGGGCAAGCTCCGGGTAGCCAACACACTCCCTGTCTTTTATTATACGCAGAATTGCCAGAATGTCAAGAATTAGAAAAGGAGATCAATGGGAAAGTACAGCAATTCATCCTCCGAATGTCAACGCAGGTTGGAAGAAAAATTGTTTAAGGAAGTCCAAAGAATATTAAGCGTAAAATTGAAATCAAACCCGGTCCTAATGATACAGTCTGAACCAAAAGTGTCGATCATGCCAGATTTTTATTCCAAAGAGCATTGCATCATTGGTGAAATTCATACACACGCTGGAAAATTAAAAGGTGGACAGCCTGATAAAATAGCCTCTGATGTATTAAAAATGCTGCTTCACGATAAAGCTATGGGCTGTACTTTTCAAAAATATATTGTGGTATGCAGCAAAGAGGAACATCAGCAATTGACCGGAGCCAGTGCATTAGCGGAAGCAATTCGGCAGTTTGATATTCAAATTTTATTGATTCCGCTTGAAGAAAAAGAGTACGAGGAACTCCAAGCAATCATGAAAAAACAAGATTTTTTGCAAAGGACGGAATGAATTATGCCAAGAGATAAATCCATTCACAAGGTCATGGTCATCGGCTCCGGCCCCATCGTGATCGGCCAGGCTGCGGAATTTGACTACGCCGGAGCCCAGGCCTGCCGGGTTTTAAAGGATGAAGGGCTGGACACGGTGCTGGTGAATTCCAACCCCGCCACCATCATGACCGACCAGCATCTGGCCAACGAAATCTATCTGGAAGCCCTGAACGCGGAAACCGTGGCCCGGGTGATCGAGAAGGAGCGGCCGGACGGGCTGCTGGCGGGCCTGGGCGGGCAGACCGGCCTGACCATCGCCATGCAGCTCAAGCGCAACGGCACCCTGGAAAAGTATGGCGTGAAGCTGCTGGGCACGGACATTGACGGCATCGACAAGGCGGAGGACCGGGAGCTGTTCCGGGACACCATGGCCGCCATCGGCCAGCCCTGCGTGCCCTCGGATATTGCCATGGACGTGGACACCGCCCTGGCCATTGCCGAAAAAATCGGCTATCCCATCATCGTGCGTCCCGCCTTTACCCTGGGGGGCACCGGCGGCGGCATCGCGGACACCCCGGAGGAATTGAAGGTCATTGCCAAAATCGGCCTGGATCTTTCTCCCATCACCCAGATTCTGGTGGAAAAGTGCATCTCCGGCTGGAAGGAAATCGAGTTTGAAACCATGCGGGACGCCACCGGCTGCGCAGTGTCCGTCTGCTCCATGGAAAACATCGACCCCGTGGGCGTGCACACCGGCGACTCCATCGTGGCCGCCCCTGCTCTGACTCTGAATGAACGGGAATTTTCCATGCTGCGAAAGGCGGCCCTGGACATCGTGGCGGCCATCGGCATCGTGGGCGGCTGCAACTGCCAGTTCGCCTTAAAGCCCGACGGCAGCGAATACGCGGTGATCGAGGTAAACCCCCGGGTTTCCCGGTCCTCCGCTTTGGCCAGCAAGGCCACGGGCTATCCCATCGCCAAAATCACCACCAGGCTGGCTCTGGGCTATACCCTTGCCGAAATCAAGCACCCGGAAACCGGCTTCTCCCTGGCGGGGTTTGAGCCGGCGGTGGACTACATCGTGGTGAAGTTTCCCAAGTGGCCCTTTGACAAGTTCGCGGGCTCCAGCCGCAAGCTGGGCACCCAGATGAAGGCCACGGGCGAAGTGATGTCCATCGCGCCCACCTTTGAGGCCGCCATGATGAAGGCGGTGCGGGGCGCTGAAATCGGCCTGGACACCCTGAACGCCGCGCCGCTGAACAGCCAGCCCATCCGTAAACGCCTGGCCGCCCAGGACGATCGGCGGATCTTCACCGTGTTCGAGGCCATCAAGGCAGGGGTGCCCATCGAAGAAATTTACCAGATCACCATGATCGACCCCTACTTCCTGAATAAGCTCAAGAACCTTTCCGACTTTGAAGGGAAGCTGACCAGGGAAGGAGCCACCCCGGAAAACATTCACCAGGGCAAGGAGCTGGGCTACCCGGATTCCGCCCTGCTGCGCATCAGCGGGGCCAGGGAGATTCCCGCCACGCCCTTTGCCTTCCAGATCGTGGAAACCTGCGCGGCGGTGTTCGGCACCGAACGGCCTTACTTCTATTCCTCGGTGGGCGAGCCCTGCCAGAGCCGCCCCTTCCCCCGCAGCGGAAAGCCGGTGGTGATGGTGCTGGGTTCCGGCCCCATCCGCATCGGTCAGGGCATCGAGTTTGACTATTCGTCCGTGCACTGTGTGTGGACGCTCCAGGAAATGGGGTATGACGTGGTGATCGTCAACAACAACCCGGAGACCGTGTCCACCGACTACGATACCGCCAACCGCCTGTACTTTGAACCCCTGACCCCCGAGGATGTCATGCAGATCATCCAGGTGGAACAGCCCGTTGGCGTGGTGGTGGCTTTTGGCGGGCAGACCGCTATCAAGCTGACCAAGTATCTGGACGAGCACGGCATCCGCATTTTGGGCACTTCCGCCGAGTCCATCGACATTGCGGAAGATCGCGCCCGGTTCGATAAGCTGCTGGAGCAGTTCGGCATCCGCCGTCCCCGGGGCATGGGCGTGAACACCCTGGAAGAAGCGGTCAGCGCCGCGGAGGAGCTGGGCTATCCCGTGCTGCTGCGTCCCAGCTACGTCATCGGCGGTCAGAACATGACCATCTCCCGCTCCAAGGCCCAGACCGTGGCCTACATGGAAAAGATCCTCT
>CAMOUF010000065.1 GCA_946626395.1 uncultured Clostridia bacterium | reverse complement strand
AGTGAAGAGTTCAGATTTCAGATTTTTTTGCTGTTCCAAGTCTGGATGCGTTGTTTGTGTCCTTCTATATTCTCTGTACTCTGAATCCTGCACACTGCACTCTTTCTACTATTGCCTATTGCCTATTGCCTGGTGATTGAAAGCGTTCTTTATCCTGAATTCGTCTGAACAGCTACCGATAAAAATATGAACACACCGATTTGTGATTTTGTCCAGCGCTATCAGGCGTTCTCCCCTTTGCGGTTTCATATGCCGGGGCACAAAGGGAAGCCGCATCTTGGCATGGAGCCCCTGGACATTACGGAAATTCAGGGAGCGGATGAATTATACCATCCCGAGGGGATCATCCGGGAAAGCGAAGAAAACGCCGCTTCTTTGTTCGGCTCCGCCCGCACCCTGTATTCCACCGAGGGCTCCTCCCTATGCATCCGGGCGATGGTGTATCTGGCCCTGCTAAATGGGAAAGCCCAGGGCAGGAAACCCATCATTGTGGCTGGCCGGAACGCCCACAAAGCCTTTCTTTCCGCCTGCGCCCTGCTGGACGCGCAGGTCGTGTGGCTGTACCCGGAAACGGGGCACGGCCTGATTTCCTGCGACCTTTCCGCCGCCGGGCTGGACGATACGCTTTCCGCCCTGCCCGATCCCCCGTCCGCGGTGTATATCACTTCTCCGGACTATCTGGGAAACCTGACGGATATTGCCGCCCTGTCCGCGGTCTGCCGCCGCCGGGGCATTCCCCTGCTGGTGGACAACGCCCATGGGGCGTACCTGAAATTCCTGCCCACAGACATGCATCCCCTGACCCTGGGCGCGGACCTGTGCTGCGATTCCGCCCACAAAACCCTGCCCGTGCTCACCGGCGGGGCGTATCTGCACTTAAGCAAAAACGCCCCTTCCCCGTTCGGCGAAAACGCGGACCGGGCCCTGGCGCTGTTTGCCTCCAGCAGCCCTTCTTATTTAATTCTGCAATCCCTGGACGCCTGCAACGCTTCCCTGGCAGGAGATTACCCGGAACGATTGGCCAGCTTAAAAAACCGGATGGACGGGATGAAACGCCGTTTGTCTGATCACGGCTATTCCCTGGTTGGCTTTGAACCCTGCAAGCTGACCCTGGCCCCCAAGGCATACGGCTATACGGGAAACGCGCTCCACGATCTGCTGCGGAACGAAAACATGGAATGCGAGTTTTCCGACCCGGATTTCCTCACCGCCATGGTGACGCCGGACACGCCAAAGGAAGATTTGGACCGGTTGGAAAAGTCCCTGCTTTTCATTCCCCGGCGGGAGCCCATCACCGCGCTGCCTCCGCCGCTCCCCCGTCCCGAGACCGCGCTTTCCATCCGGGAAGCCATGCTCAGCCCGGCGCACTCTGTGTCCGTTCAGGAGGCCCTGGGGCATGTGCTGGCGGACGCCCACGTGGGCTGCCCGCCCTGCATTCCCATCGTTGCCGCGGGGGAACGCATCGACGAAGCCGCCGTAAACTGCTTTCAATACTACGGCGTCAAGTCTTGCAAAGTCATTTAAAAAAGAGGGAAACCCGATTCCATCTTCGCGGAAAAGGGTTTCCCTTTTTTGTGCTTCTTTTTTACTCTCTTGAAAGATACTTGGGCGGTACTTCCTTGGTCAGCCATACGCCGTTCACGGACAGGAAGAAAGCATACCCGTCCCGGGCCATCGCCTCCGCGTCCACACGCAGCAGGGCGGGATTTCCGTGACGCCTGCCCACCTTGACGGCGGTTTCCTGGTTCGCACTCAAATGCACATACAGCCGGGACATAGGCCGCAGCCCTTCGGCTAAAATAACGGGCAGGAACCTTTCCCCCGTGCCGTGCCAAAGGACGGCGGGGGGCTGGGTTTGCTCCAGCTCCACATCCACCGGAATGGAATGGCCCTGGTTGGCGCGGATCAGAGTCTTGTCCTCATTAAAAGAATAGCGCTGCTTTTCGTCCTCCGCCACGATCTGCTCCAGCATTTCCATGGTAAAGGGCTGACTGCGGTTCATCCGCTCCACCAGGGTTTTCACGTCCGCCCAACCGTGCTCGTCCAGCTCCATATCCAGGGCCCCCGGCTGATGCCGCAGCACGAAAGAAATAAACTTGCTGATTTCCCGTAAAGACGCCATGATGATTTCCCCCTTTCAATTTGGTCATCTGCATGATACCAGGGGATGAGCAGAAGAAGATCCACTGTCAGTGGACAGACTTACGCTTCCGCCTCCGCGCTCAGGTCATAGGTGTCGGCCCCGGTGATTTTCGCCTGGACGAACTGGCCCTCCTGCAGGGGAGACGGGCTAAGCAGCATGATTTCCCCGTCGGCGTCGGGCGCTTCCCAAGCGGAACGGGCGGTATAGTTCATGCCGTTATGGGCGGTGACCAGCAGCTTTTCCCGTTTGCCCACCCGCATCTGATTGCGCTTCCGGCTAATGTCCGCCTGCAAAGCCATGAGCCTGTCCAGGCGCTCCTGCTTGATTTCCTCGGGGATCTGGCCCGGCATCCCGGCGGCGGGGGTATCCTCCTCAGGGGAATAGGCAAACGCGCCCATACGGTCAAAGGCCATGTCCTCCGTAAAGTCCATCAGGGCCTTGAAATCATCCTCCGTTTCCCCGGGGAAGCCTACGATAAAGGTGGTGCGCAGGCAGAAGCCCATCTGCCGGGCGGCGGTGAGCATCTCTTTGGTATGCGCCACGGTGCCCCGGCGGTTCATGGCTTTCAGCAGTCCCGGGGCCGCGTGCTGCAGGGGCAGGTCCAGGTATTTACAGATATTGTCATGTTTCGCCATGGTTTCCAGCAAAGGCAGGCTGGTTTCGTCCGGGTACATGTACAGGCTGCGCAGCCAGTCCACCCCGGGAATAACCGCAGCTTCCTCCAAAAGTTCCTTCAGGGAGGAGCCGTTGTCAATGCCATACTTGGTGGTATCCTGGGCGATCAAGATATGCTCCCTGACGCCTTTGTCCGCCAGAGCGCGGATTTCTTTGAGAATATCTTCCTTGGGCCGGGAGCGGTAACCGCCCCGGATCAGGGGGATGGCGCAGTAAGTGCAGCGGTTGTCGCAGCCGTCGCCGGTTTTGATATATGCGGAATAGGGCGGCGTGGTCAGCACCCGGCCGCATTCCAAAAAGCCCTGCTGCCGCCGGGTGTCGGCGGGCCGCTGGCCGTCCAAAGCCTGGGACAGATAATCCGCCAAACGGGCGTACTGGCTCACCCCCAGCAGACAGTCGATCTCCGGGATCTGGGCAAGCAATTCCTCTTTATAGCGCTGGGCCAGGCAGCCGGTGACACACAGCACCCGGCAGGCCCCCGTCTTTTTATATTCCGCCATTTCAAATATGGCGTCGATGGATTCTTCCTTGGCGGGGGCGATAAAGCCGCAGGTGTTCACAATCAGCACCTGGGCCTCCTTCGGCTCATGGGTAATGATCATGCCCGCGTCGGTGAGCTCGCTGAGCATCTGCTCGGAATCCACCCGGTTCTTCACGCATCCCAAAGAAATCATACCGATTTTTAATCCCTCGAGGCTGGCCATACAATAAAATCCTCCCTGAAGCATGAGTCAAGCGTCCCTAAAAGGAACGGGAATAAACTGTGGTTTCAGATTGTATCATATTTACATTGTTTTGTCCATGTGAATGATCGTTAGAAGTCATGAAAATGGAAAGCATTGATCAGTGGAAAGCGTTCAAAGTTCAGAGGGCAGAGAATATAGAACACACAAGAAACGCATCCAGCCTTGGATTAATTAACCCATCTGAACTCTGCTCTCTCCTTTTCCCCACTATTGTCTATAGCCTGATTCCTATTGCCTTCTTCCATCAAAAAAACATGACGAATTATTTATTTTTTGTAGGTTTGTCAAACATATTGGACAGGGAAGTTTAACAGAACATCCTTAGGAGAACGCCAATGGAGGGGACGCATCGGAAGTTGGTTGCTGTTTCT
>CAMOUF010000064.1 GCA_946626395.1 uncultured Clostridia bacterium | reverse complement strand
CCGTGGAATTTGAATTGCCGGGGGCGGACGGACAGATGGTCCTTGTCCGGCTCGGCGGCATGAGCAAGGGCAGCGGCATGATCCATCCCAACATGTGCACCATGCTGGCTTATATCACCACCGACTGCGCCATCAGCCAGGCGCTGCTGCAAAAGGCGGTCAGCGCCGCGGTGGGGGACACCTTTAACATGATCACCGTGGACGGGGATACCAGCACCAACGATACCCTATTGGTGCTGGCCAACGGCCTGGCGGGCAACGCGGCAATCACGGAAGAAAACGAAAGCTACGCCGTTTTCTGCGAAGCGCTGTTTGCCATCTGCCGCAGCCTGGCGGTGAAAATGGCGGGGGACGGGGAAGGGGCCACCCACCTGATCGAAACCAGGGTATACAACTGCGACACCAAGGAAAACGCCAAAGCGCTGGCGAAAGCCGTGGTGGGCTCGTCCCTGGTGAAGGCCATGGTGTTCGGCAAGGACGCCAACTGCGGCCGCATCCTCTGCGCTCTGGGCTACGCCGGGCCGGACTTTGACCCGGAAAAGATTCAGGTGTACCTCCACGGCGAAAAGGATACGGTGTGCTTCTATACCGACGGCTGCATCCAGGCGTTCGACGAGGATAAAGCCCTTGCCATCCTGTCCGAAAAAGCTGTGCGCTTCTCCTGCGATATGGCCACGGGCACGGAGGAGGCCACCGCCTGGGGCTGCGATCTGACGTACGACTATGTAAAGATCAACGGGGATTATCGGACCTAAAGGAACGCTGGGGCTGTTCGCCCCAGACCCGAACCAGGGGGTTGAACCCCCTGGACCCGCATTTGGCGAAAAATCGCAACTGGAATAAACCGACAATCTCCGCCTGATGCGTTGGAGTTACGAAAAGTTAGAGGGCTTCTGGCCCCAGAAAGCCCGGGAAAATCCCAGGGGAAAGTAAACTTTCCCCTGCGGATTATTCCCTGGCTTTCCCGGATGCTTTGCATCCGGGTTGGCGGCTTTCAGCCGCCGGGCCAGAAGTACTACGACGCCAAGCCAGATTATCCCGTTTCTCCTTGCATCTGCGGATGCCAACTTGATATATCAATCGATGAAGCATCCGCTATGGAGGTCCAGGAGATGAAATCTCCTGGTTCAGGGGTACAGGGGGCTGAAGAAGCCCCCTGCCTCGTCTTTCTACACATCAATACCGGCAGGAGGTATACATGGACACAAACTTTTCCAACGCCCAGCGGGCGGAGGTGCTGACCCAGGCGCTGCCCTATATCAAGCGGTACGTGGGCAAGATCGTGGTGGTGAAATACGGCGGCAACGCCATGGTGAACGAGCAGCTCAAGCAGCAGGTGATGGAGGATATTGTGCTGCTGTGGCTGATCGGGGTGAAGGTGGTGCTGGTGCACGGGGGCGGGCCGGAGATTTCCGACCTGATGAAGCGCCTGGGCAAGCAGCCCCAGTTCGTGGACGGCCTGCGGGTCACCGACCAGGAAACGGTGGATATCGTGCAGATGGTGCTGGCGGGCAAGGTGAATAAGACTCTGGTGAACCTGCTGGAGATGAAGGGCGGAAAAGCAGTGGGCCTGTCTGGCATGGACGGGCGGCTCATCGAGGCGAAAATGAAGGATGAGCGGCTGGGCTTCGTGGGCGAGGTGACGAAGATCCACATCAGCCCGGTGACGGATCTGCTGGATAAAGGGTATATCCCCGTGGTATCCACCGTGGGTTGCGACCGCCAGGGCAACGCCTACAACATCAACGGCGACACCGCCGCCGCCCACATCGCCGGGGCCCTGGGCGCGGAGCGGCTGATCATGATGACGGATATTGCGGGCATCCTCCGGGATAAGGACGACCCCGCTACCCTGATTCCCGAAATCACCCTGAGCCAGGCCAAGGAGCTGTATGCCTCCGGGGTCATCTCCGGGGGGATGATCCCCAAGGTGGACTGCTGCGTCACCGCGCTCCACGCGGGGGTCAAAAACGTGGTCATCATGGATGGCCGGGTGCCCCACTCCATCCTGATGGAATTGCTTACCAACGAGGGCGCGGGCACCTGGATACGGAGGGATCAGCCATGAACACCAAGGAACGGGACGCGGCCTATGTGGCCGGAACCTATAAGCGCTTTCCCCTGGAAATCGTCAGCGGCAAGGGCTCGCTGGTCTATGATGAAACGGGCAAGGAATATATCGACCTGGGCAGCGGCATCGCCGTGACCAGCTTTGGCGTGGCGGATGCTATCTGGCAGCGGGCGGTCACACAGCAAATCAGCCAGGTGCAGCACATGAGCAACCTGTATTACACCGCCCCCTGCGGAAAGCTGGCGGAAATGCTGTGCCGGCGCACGGGCATGAAGAAGGTGTTCTTCTCCAATTCCGGGGCGGAGAGCAACGAATGCGCCATCAAGGCCGCCCGGAAATACGCCGCGGAAACCCACGGGCCGGACTGCTTTACCATCGTGACCCTGAAAAACAGCTTTCATGGCCGCACCCTGACCACCCTGGCCGCCACCGGGCAGGAGCACTATCATGAATTGTTCCGGCCCCTGACCCCGGGCTTTGCCCACGTGACCGCCGGGGACATAGAGGAATTGACAGCCCTGGCGGAAACAACGAAAATCGCCGGGGTGCTCATTGAGTGCGTCCAGGGCGAGGGCGGCGTGGTGCCGCTGGACAAGGCGTACGTCCAGGCGCTGGCGGCCTTCTGCCGGGAGCGGGATATCCTGCTGATGGTGGACGAGGTGCAGACCGGCAACGGCCGCACGGGCCAATTGTACGCCTATATGCATTACGGCATCCAGCCCGACATCGTTTCCACCGCCAAGGGCCTGGCGGGGGGCTTGCCCCTGGGGGCCACTCTGCTGGGGGACAAGGTGGAAAATGTGCTGGGCTATGGGGACCATGGCTCCACCTTCGGGGGCAACCCCGTGTGCTGCGCCGCCGCCGTCAGCGTGCTGGAGCGGATTGACGAAAACCTGCTTTCCCAGGTGCGTCAAAAGAGCGAATATTTGTTCAGCACGTTTACCGGCGCGGAGGGCATTGAGGCGGTGACGGGCCTGGGATTGATGATCGGCCTGAAAACAAAAAAGCCCGCCGGGCAGATGGTGGCGGACTGCATGGAAAACGGGGTGCTGTGCCTGACGGCTAAGGAAAAGGTGCGTCTGCTGCCCGCCCTGAACATTCCCATGGACACGCTGCAAAAAGCGGCGGAAATCATTCTGCGCTCCTGCGCAGACGGGCGCTGACCACCCGGGGCATCCCCGACAGATCGTTCAGCACCCGGATTTCTTCAAACGCGTCTTGCAGCAGCCCGGCGACGGCTTCGCTTTCGCCGTCGCCCATTTCCAGGCATAATTGGCCCTGGGGCAGTAAATGCTCCGGGGCTTCTTTTGCGATGCGGCGGTAAAAGTCCAGCCCGTCGGCCCCGGCAAACAGCGCCAGGGCGGGCTCCCGCTCCACCTCTTCCTGCAAATGCCCCCGGAGGGCGTTTGGAATGTAGGGGGGATTGCTGAGGATCAGCTGGAATTTCTCCCGGGCTAACGGCGCAAACAAATCTCCCTGGAGGAAACGCACATCCGCGTCCAGGCTTTGGGCGTTTTCCCGGGCCAGGGAAAGGGCGGAAGCGCTGATGTCCGTGGCGGTAACCAGGGCTTGCGGGCACAGCTTTTTGATAGCAATGGCCAGCGCCCCGGTGCCGGTGCAAAGGTCCAGCACCGCGTCCCCGGGGCGGATGTGGCGAAGGGCCTCCTCACACAGGGCTTCGGTGTCGTTTCGGGGAATCAGGGCCCGGGGGTCGGTCTTGAAGGAAAAGCCCATGAAGCTCTGGCTGCCCAATATATATTGCAGGGGTTCCCGCGTTTCCCGGCGGGCCACCATGCCCTCAAACGCCTGCTTTTCTTCTTCCTTCAAAACCCGGCTCTTGTCAATCAGCATCATCAGGCGGTTTGTCCCCAGCGCTTCCGCCAGCAGATATTCCGCGTCCAGCCGGGGCTCGGGAATGGCCCCCAGGCGCTGCTCAGCGATTTTCAATGCTTCCAGTACGGTCATCTGTTTTCCTTTCCGGCTTACAGCTTGAACGCTGCGATGATTTCATCCCCGTCCCATTCGCCTGTTTCCGTAAAGCCAAAGGATGCGTACAGCTTCTTCGCCACAGCGTTTTCAGGTTCATAGGACAGCCAGCACCATTCCGCAGGGCCGCAGGGGAGGGAGCGAATAAAGTTCAGGGGCAGCGCCATGGCTTGTTTCCCATAGCCTCTGCGCTGGAAGCGATGGTCGATCATCAGCCGCCAAAGATTATAATTGCCATAAGCAATTTGCGGCGCATCTTCCCAATCGTCATCCACACCGTAGCCGATCATGAGAAAGCCCACGGGCGTTTCGCCGTCGTAAATGCCGAAAGGAAACGCGTGTCCGTTTCCTGCGATGGCGATATATGCCTCCATGATGCTGTAATCATTGGGAGCAACGAACGATTCCTGTTCCCGCAGCACCCTTAAATTGATAATATCTTCCAGGTTTTCATGGGTCACTTTTTTCAATTGCAGCATGGAACCGCTTCCTTACTTTTACAAAACAGGGGCGGCCTTGCTGCCGTCCCTGTGAATTTGATAATTGCTTACGCCGTTGCCGTTTCCTTGTGCAGGATCACCCAGCCCTCGGGGGTTTTCTCGCCCTCCGGCAGGCCGTGGAGCGCGGCGTTCATGGAGGCGATGGCCACCTCGCACTGCTCGTCGCTGGGCTGGCGGGTGGTCAGCCGCTGCATCTGCATGCCGGGCCAGCGCAGGGCCCGGGTCAGAGGATTTTCCGCATGGGCCAGGGCCTTGAGGGCTTCATAGCTGATACCCGCCACGCAGGGCAGAAGCAGGATGCGGCTCAGCACCCGCAGCAGGTAATGCGCCCCCAGGTCAAAGCCCGTCAATTGCAGCACCAGCACGTCGATGATGGAATAGAACAGGATGCTCAGAAAGAAGGTCAGGAACAGGAAGCTGGTGCCGCAGCGGGGATGCAGGGTGGTGAACTGCTGGGCGTTCTTGGGGGTCAGGGGCAGGTCGTGCTCGTGGCAGTACACGGTTTTGTGTTCGGAGCCGTGATACTGGAAGGTCTTGCGCATTTCGGGAATGCGGCCCACGAAGCTGATATAGCCGATGAGCAGCGCGATGCGCACCATGCCGGACACCAGGTTTTTAAGGAGCAGCGTGCCGCCGGTGGCGTTCTTGGGGAACAGGAGGATCACCAGGTTGGGCAGCAGCACGAACAGGCCGATGCTCATGGCCAGGGCCAGCACCACGGCCACCGCCATGACCACCTTGTCCACGTTCTTGCCCAGCTTTTCCGCCAGCCATTTTTCAAATTTGCTGGGCTCCTCCTGGGCTTCCTCGTTGCCGGACATTTTCATGCTGTCCTCCAGCACCCGCAT
>CAMOUF010000063.1 GCA_946626395.1 uncultured Clostridia bacterium | reverse complement strand
GTCATGTTCCGGATGGATAATAAGCGCAGGGGCTATGAACGGATCGGAGACGACCATATCAGCCCCAAAGCAGGCGTGGATATCGAAGCCGCCGCGGAAGAACTCTATCACAAGCTGATGCAGATGCCAAAGGACATGCGGGAAAAGGAAGGGCTGACCAGCGAGGAAAAGGTGCGCGCCCTGGCCCGGGGCTTTGCCGGGGACGATCCCTATATCGAAGGCGCGTTCATGACTAAGCACAATGGAACATACTACCTGCAATACGCCTTTCCGGCCACTCAGAACAACATTTACGGCGACGCCGTGCTCGTTGCCGATCATCCCTTGGGGCCCTTCACAATTGCCAAAAATAATCCCTTCTCCTATAAACCCGGCGGCTTTGCCAACGGCGCGGGCCATGGCTCCACCATTGCCGACGCCCAGGGGCGTTACTGGCACACGGCGTCCATGACGATTTCTGTCAACAACGATATGGAGCGGCGGCTGGGCCTGTGGAAAGCGGGCTTTGACGGGGACGGCGAGCTCTACTGCGATCAGCGCTACGGCGACTGGCCCATGGCCATGGACGCCAAGCCCTTTGATCAACCGGATTATATGCTTCTTTCCTTTGGCAAGCCGGTGACGGTATCCTCCGGTACCGGCGCGGAAAAGATCACAGATGAAAGCATCCGCACCTGGTGGCGGGCGGAAAGCGATCATGATGAATGGGCACAGGTCGATCTGGGCCGGGTGATGGATGTGCGCGCCGTGCAGATCAACTTTGCCGACGAAGGCATTGACGCAAAGATCCCGGAAGGAGCGGATCACCTGGAAGCACAGGAAATCCGATATATCGATACGGAAAAGCGCGTTACTCGCTGGCTGCTGGAAGGCTCAAAGGACGGGAAGGACTATGTCATCCTGGCCGATAAGCGCCAGGTTGAAACCAACCTGGGCAACGATTTTCTGGTGGAGCAGGCGGGCTGGCAGGTGCGCTATCTCCGCCTGACGGTAAAGGAAGTGCCCTTCCGCCAGAGGGTTGCCGTTTCCGGTCTGCGGGTGTTTGGCCTGGGCCATGGCGCGCTTCCCCAAGCCGCTTCCCAGGTGCAGGCGATGCGCATCAATGATTTGGATATGGATGTTCGCTGGCTTCCCGATGACGCCATAGGTCATAACATTCTGTGGGGATATGCCCCGGATAAGCTGTATCACAGCTATATGGTGCTGGGCCGGGATCAGCAGCGCATCGGCGCGCTGATGCAGGGGCAGCCCGTATGGGTGCGGGTGGACAGCTTCAATGAATCCGGCATTACGGTAGGAACTGTATTCCCCGTGGAGATGAACATATGAAGATCAATTGCATCCGCATCAACGGGTTAAAGGAACCCATTGGCTATGAGCTGCCCTTTCTGTCGGTTTCTTTCAAGGTGACCGATACATCCAGCCAACGGCCGCAGAACATCGCTATCCGGTTGCTCAACGAGCAAGGAGCTGTATTGGCCCAGAAAGAAAGTGCTCACCTGAATATGACTGGCGAGCGCTTGGAAGCTGCGCTGAAACCCCGCTCCCGCTATCGGGTCAGTATATCCATCCTTGGGGATCAGGGGGATGCGGCTCAGGGGGAAACATGGCTGGAAACAGGGAAAATGCAGGAATCCTGGCAAGCGGATTGGATCGCTGCGCCAGCAGGCACATCCTGGCATCCGATCTTTCGGCGTTCTTTCCAGGTGCGCCCTGGCCTTCGCCGTGCCAGACTGTATGCCACCGGGCTGGGACTGTTTGAAGCGAATATAAACGGCAAGAAACTGGGAGATGAATACCTGCTTCCCGGCATAACCAACTACGAAAAACGGATTCAGATCATCACCTTTCCTGTAGATACGCTCCATCCCGGTGAAAATGAAATATCTTTCCTGGTGGGCAAAGGATGGTACATGGGCAGATTCGGCCTGGAAAACAAGGAAAACATTTTTGGCAGCCGCATGGCGGTGATCGGTGAAATGTATTTGGACTACGACGACGGAACAAGCGATTGCATCCGAACCGACAGTTCCTTTCACTGCAAGCCTGCCTGCATTCTGGACAGCGGCATCTATTATGGCGAAAGCATCGATCAGCGGGAAGGTTCCGCAGCTTGGCAGCCTGTGGAGATCCTGTCCGATCCTTCCACAGCACCTGGCACATGCTGCTTGCAAAAATCCTCCCTGCGGGATCGGCTCAGCCCGCCTATCCGTGTGATAAAAAAGCTGCCGCCGCGCAGCGTCCTGCATACGCCGAGCGGGGAAACCGTGCTTGACTTTGGCCAGAATCTGGCTGGCTTTCCGGAATTCGACGCCGATTTTCCATCAGGCACTTCCATTGCACTGGACTTTGGAGAAATACTGCAGCAGGGAAATTTCTACAATACCAATTACCGGGACGCTCGTTCCAGGCTGGACTATGTCTCCGATGGGCGGAAAGAAACCGTACGACCCCATTTCACTTATTTCGGCTTTCGCTATGTACGGGTTACTGGATGGCCGGGAGAAATTGATCTTGCCGCTTTCCGCGCCTGCGTGCTCCATTCCCAAGTGGACAGAATCGGTTTTCTGCGCACAGGGCATAAGAAGCTGAACCGGCTTTATGAAAATACATTATGGGGGCTTGCCTCCAATTTCATCGACATGCCCACCGACTGCCCTCAGCGCAGCGAACGGCTGGGGTGGACGGGAGACGCGCAGGTGTTTGCCCCCACAGCCTGTTATCATATGGACACCCGGGCTTTTTTCCATAAGTTCATCCAGGATCTGAAGGATGAACAGGAAATACTGGGAGGCGCTGTACCCAATTTTCTGCCCAATCTGAGCCATGCCAGAGAGTCAACTTCCGCCTGGGGGGATATTGCCACCCTTCTGCCCCATGCTCTATGGCATGCCTTTGGCAGCAAAGAGGAGCTTTCCTTCGCTTATCCCTTGATGAAGGGCTGGGTGGATTATATGGACGCGCAGGACAAGGATAGAAAGTATGTTTTCCGTCCCGGATTTCAGTTCGGCGATTGGCTGGGGCTGGATGGAGCCAGTGAAAACAGCTTTAAAGGCGGAACGGATGACGGTTTTCTGGGCGACGCTTATTACTATCGTTCCGCATGCCTGACCCATCAGGCAGCTAAAATGTTGGGGAAGGAAGCAGACGCCGCCCATTATGCTGATTTGGCTGCGCATATCCAGCAGGCATTTTTGAATGAATACTTTACGCCCAACGGCCGATTGGCCATGGATACCCAGGCCTCCTACATTGCTGCACTGAAATTCGGCTTGTGGATCGATCGGGATCGGCTTCTGTGTCAATTTCAGGAAAGGCTCAGGAAAGATAAATTCCGTATTCGCTGCGGATTTGTCGGCGCGCCGATGCTTTGTACTGTACTGGCAGAGCAGGGAATGGCGGACCTGGCGTATGATTTCCTGCTTCGGGAGGATTATCCCGGGTGGCTTTATTCTGTCAACCTGGGTGCGACCACCGTTTGGGAACGCTGGAATTCTGTGCTGCCGGACGGCACAATGTCACCAACGGGCATGAATTCTCTGAATCATTACGCCTATGGCAGTGTTATGGAGTTTCTTTACGCTTATGAAGCAGGGCTGCGTCCGGCAGAGCCTGGATGGAAAAAGGCGATCATCGCACCGCATCCTGACGTGCGGCTGCGTTTCACTGAATGCAGCTATGATTCTGTGGCCGGAAACTACGTTTGCAATACCCGAATCTGCGCAGACGGGCGGATTGAGCTTCATACGGAAATCCCCTTCGGCTGCGAAGCGGAAGTTTTTCTGCCAGGAACGACGCAGCCGCCCAAACTTCTGCAAGCTGGCACGTATGACTTTTCCTATGTTCCCCAAAGGGATTTCAGAAAGCCTTTTAATGAAAAAACGCCCCTATCCGTGCTGGCGCAAAACCGGCAAGCCATGAAGATCCTTTCTTCCTGCTCCCCTGCCCTGGCACATATGGCGGAAGATGCGGAATCGGAGTTTTCCAGCAATTGTCTGGACGATATGATATTTCTTACTTTTCTGCCGATCGAACCGCAGGCGATAGAAAAAGCTATCACTGAGATTAACAATATGATCTTGAGAACGGAGGAAACGACATGAAAGCTGCTTACATTCCCGTTGGCGCGGGCGGACACATTCTGGCATCTCTTCCCATGATCGCGGAACTGGTCAAAAAAGGCGTGGAGGTATCCTATTACGCACCGCCCTCCTTCAAGGCCCAGGTGGAATTGACCGGGGCGAAACACGTTCCTTTTCCTGAAGTAACCGAGCGTTATTCCGGCCCCTTCATGGGCCGGGAGGATTTCCTGGCGGTGATCCCGCTGGTATTCCTGGGCCAGGCCAAAGAAGCCATCGATGACATCATGAAAGGCTTAACAGCAGACCGGCCCGACGTGATTATCTCCGACGCCCTGGCCCTGGCGGGCCGCCTGGCGGCCTGGAAGCTGAATCTGCCGCTGGTGATGATGTTTACCAGTTACGCACCGGGCAAAAGCTTTTCCATCTTCCGTACCTTCCCGGAATATCCCGGCAGCCCCGCCCGGGCAGCAGCGGAAGAAATGGCCAAGGCCTTCCATCTTCAATATGGAGGAAGGCTGCTCACGCCCCAGGAAATCTTTGAAGGCACCGGAGATTTCAACCTGTGCACCTTGACAAAAAGCTTCCAGCCCGGCGGCCAGGATTTCGGCGAGGATTTCTTCTTTGCCGGCGCTCAGATTGCGCCGCGGGCCGGGGATGGAAGCTGGAAAGCGCCGGATAATGGCAAGCCTCTTTTGTACACTTCTCTTGGATCCTTGTTCAACAACTGGCCTGAGTTCTATCAGATGCTGTTCCCGGTGGTAAAGGATCTGGATGTGAACGTGCTTTGCTCCATTGGCAAAACCATCCAGAAGGAAGATTTGGGCGAGATTCCCGAAAACGTCACCGTAATGCCTTTCACCCCCCAATTGGAAGTGCTTGCTCATACCGATTATTTCATCACCCACGCCGGCATCGGCAGTGTAATGGAAGCGCTGTATTTCGGTGTGCCCTGCATGTGCATTCCTCAGATGGACGAGCAGGTGCTGACCGCCCATCGGCTCAAGGAGTTGGGAGGAGCCAGCGCCGTGCTGCTCAAGCAGGAGGTGACTGAAAAGACGCTGCGTACCGCCCTGATCGAGCTGATCCAGAACCCGGTTTACAGGCAAAACGCCCAGGCTATGTCCCGGGAAATGCGCAGCGAAGGCGGCTGCGAAAAGGCGGCCCAGGCTGTGATCGACTACGTAAGCCATAGATAAAGCAAAGGAGAAGCGCATGAATATCCTGTTTGTCACCAGTGAGTGCGCTCCATTTTCCAAATCCGGCGGACTGGCGGATGTGGCCTTTTCTCTGCCGCCGCAGCTGAAAAAACTGGGGCATGAGATCGCCGTGATCACACCGCTGTATCCATGCGTTCAGGAGCGTTTCGGGGAGCAGCTGAACAAAAAAACGGAGCTTTCCGTTTGGCTCAACGGCGCTGCGTATCCCTGCGGCCTGTATTGGACAGAGCTGAACGGCGTCATCGTTTGGTTTGTGGAAAACGAAGCGTTCTTCCATCGGCCTCGGCTGTACGGCTATGACGACGATAAAAAGCGTTTCGCCTGGTTCTGCCGAGCGGTGATTGAAGTCCTGTTCCAACTGGATTTCGTGCCTCAGATCCTTCACTGCAACGATTGGGAAACGGCGCTGGCCATCCTGTACCTTAAAAACGACCAGGCCTGGCGCAAAGATTTGAATGGCATCAAAACAGTTTACACCATTCACAACATCGCCTATCAGGGCCAGTTCGGAGCTAATGAGCTGGCGGACACCTTCGGCCTGCCTTGGGGCTGGTACGATGGCGGTCTGGGCTACGTGTACGAAGGCCGGCAGGATGTGAACCTGATGAAGGGGGCCATGCTGATGGCGGACGCCGTGTCCACAGTGTCGCCAACCTACGCCAGGGAACTGCACCGCGCGGAATTCGGCTGCGGCTTGCAGGGTGTGGTGGATTTGGTGGACAATAAGCTCTATGGCATCCTCAACGGCATTGATATGGAGCACTACGATCCCGCTTCCGATCCCCGTTTGCCACGGCATTTTTCCGCCGATGATCTGTCCGGAAAAGAAACGTGCAAGGCCAGCATTCAAGAAAAATTTGGCCTGACACCCGAACCGCGCTGGCCGCTGCTCGCTGTGGTAGCCCGGCTGGTGGAGCAGAAGGGCATTGACCTGATCAGAGAAATCCTGCCCGATCTCATGGACATGGGGGTACAGCTGATCATCTTTGGTCAGGGCGATGAAACGTATACCCAATACTTTCGTCAATGCGCAGCCCGCTATCCGGGGCAATTGGGCTTTTCATCGGATTACACGGAGCAGATGGCCAGCGAAATCTTCGCCGGTGCGGATTTCTATCTGATGCCCTCCCGGTTTGAGCCCTGCGGCTTGAGCCAGATGATGGCTATGCGCTGCGGCACGGTGCCCATCGTGCATGAAACGGGCGGCCTCAAGGATTCCGTGCGGCCTTACAGCCGCTTTGACGGCATCGGCGACGGCTTTTCCTTTTCGGACTACCAAAGCAAGGACTTGCTGCTGGCCATTCAGGAAGCGCTGAAGGTGTACTTTGCCGATGAAAAGACCTTTACGCTGCTGCGGAAGCGCTGTATACAAAAGGATTTTTCCTGGCTGCGCAGTGCCGAGGAATACACCCGGATGTACGCCAGAATCGCGGATGACGCGGCAGGAGACGCGGTTCCCTTTGAGGACGCTTACGCCCAATTGCGGGATGCCTT
>CAMOUF010000062.1 GCA_946626395.1 uncultured Clostridia bacterium | reverse complement strand
CAAATCAAAATATTTCTGGCAGCCCCAAAAGCAGCCGCCTGCCAGATAAATGGTTTTCATGGTTCCCATCCTTTCATGGCGTCCTCCAGGATACGGGCAAAGCCCTCCAGGCCCAGCCTGTCCTCCTCCGTAAACCGGCCCAGGGTGGGGCTGTCTATGTCCAGCACCCCGCGCACCGTTCCGGCCTTGTCCCGAAGGGGAATCACGATTTCCGCGTTGGAGGCGCTGTCGCAGGCGATGTGGCCGGGGAAGGCGTGCACGTCCTGGACCAATATGGTGCGCCCTTCCGCCCAGGCTGTGCCGCATACACCCTTGCCATAGCCGATCCGGGCGCAGGCGGGCTTCCCTTGAAAGGGCCCCAGGGCCAGTTCGTTCTTCCGCACCAGGTAAAAGCCTGCCCAGTTAATATCCTCCAGGCTTTCCCACAGCAGGGCGGACGCGTTGGCCAGTCCGGTGATATACCAGCTTCCCGCTTCCATCAGCCCTTCAAGCTGGGCGCATACCAATTTCCAATCCATGCAGCCTTCACCTCTTTACTGGTTCAGTATATCATATTCAATAAAGATTATCAAATGGCTTTTCAAGTATTTTACAAATCTGCTTTCAATGCCGGGAAACTTTGGCGAACCGTCCTTTCTTTCCGGATTGCTAAGGGCGGCAGGGTATGGTATAATTGAGCGGGAAAAGCACGAAATCACTCCCTGATGGAAAAATGAAAGCAGAGGACGAGAGAATGAGAAAATGGATTGCCTGGCTGTGCGCATTTTGCTGGCTGCTTATGGGAGCGCAGGGCCTGGCGGAAGAAGGCTGGGGCGGGGAAGCGTGGGAGGAACTGATCGTAGCGCTGTCGTCGGATCAGCCCCTGCCCGTGCCGAAGGAAAAACGGATTCGTCTGGGACGGCGGGACGTTTATCTGGCGTCTCCTGAAAAAAAGGAGGACGGCTGGATGGATTTGCTGCTGCTGACTACAGACGCCCCTAATATCGACGAAAACTTTGGCCGGTCGGAGGCAATGCTCATTTGCCGGGTGAACAGGGAAACGGGGGAAACGCGGCTGCTGTCTCTGCCGGAATACGCCCTGACAGCCCTGGAAGGGTGCCCGGAAAGCGTGCAGCTCAAATACGTGAATTGCTTTGGAGGTCCGCTGCTTGTGCTGGACGCCCTGAACCGGGCCTTGTCCCTGAGCGTGGAGCGGTACTGCGCCATGAACATTGAAACCCTGGCGGACATCGTGGACGCAGTGGGCGGGGTACCTGTGGAGCTAAAGGAAGACGAGGCCGTAGCCCTGGATTTGCCCGCGGGCAGCCATCTGCTTTCCGGCAGGCAAGCCATTGATTATGTGAGCATCCGGCGGCAATGGGACGGGGTGCAGCGGTATCAGGAGCTGTTAAAATCCCTGGTTCTCAAGGCGTCCGCCTCCAAAGGCATGCTGAACGGGGCGCTGGTTCTGGTGGATAAAGCCATTTCCCAAATGGATACCAACCTGACCATGGACGAATTGCTGGACCTGACCTTCTCCCTCTTTGCCCGGGAGGAGTTTCCCTCCATCCACGCCAAACGGCTTCACGCCGACGGGGATTCCCTGCTGCCCGATGAGGAGAAGCGGGAGGGCTATGCATTTTTATATGGGCAGGAGGCGTCGGTTCAGCCATGATCATTTCTCTTTCTCTGAATCCGTGTATAGATAAAAGCGCCTGGGTGGCCCGATTCCAGCTGGACGCGCCCAATCGTATCCGGGTGGAGCGGTTGGATGTGGGCGGCAAGGGTGTGAACGTGGCCCGGGTGGTGAAGGCCCTGGGCGGCGAAGAATGGCTGGCAGGCTTTGATTACGCGGGGAACCCCGTAGCCCGGGCCATGGAAGCGGAGGGGGTGCGGCATCGGCTTTTGCCCCTTCCCGGCAGGCTGCGGGAAAACATGAAGCTCAAGGAAACGGAAACGGGCCGCACCATCGAAATCAGCGAAGCCGGGGCGGAGGCGACGGAAAAGGATGTGGCCTTCGTGCTGGATGCGGTGCTGTCCGCACTGCGCCCCGGGGATTGGGTGACCCTGTCCGGCAGCCTGCCGCCCGGCGTGGGGGCGGATACCTACCGGCGATTCTGCCAGGCGGTGCAGGAAAAGGGCGGCCTGGCGGCGGTGGACTGCGATGGGATTGCCCTCCGGGAAGCGCTGCAGGCAAAGCCCGCCCTGATCAAGCCCAACGCCCAGGAGTTTTTCGCTTTAACGGGGGTGGACCCCATGCAGGAAAAGGAAACTTTGAATGCCTGCCAAAAGCTGCTTTGCCAGGGTGTTGGCCGGATCTGTCTGTCCCGGGGCGGGGAAGGGGCCTGGCTGGTGAGCGGAGATGGCGTTTGGCAATGTCCCGCCGCTCAGGTGGAAGCCCTGGGCACCCAGGGCGCGGGGGATACGCTGCTGGCCGGGCTGCTTGTGGCCCTGAGCCGGGGCGCAGACAACGGGGAAGCCCTGCGCTTTGCCTCCGCCGCCGCGGGAGCGTCGGTGATGCGGCCCGGCACCCTCCTGTGCAGGCGGGAAGATGCACAGGCGCTGCTGCCGGGCTTGCGGGCGAAAAAGATCAGCGTCCCTTTTGAATGATCCTCAAGCGCCTCTGCTGTTAAAACAAAAAAATGTTTCCATCTGTGCAGATGCGCCCAGATTTCAGCCCCGCGCTATTTGACGGACTGGGAAATATATGCTATAATAAACCGATTATTCTGATGAGTCCAACCTGTAGGGAGGGAATTTACCATGTCCGGACATTCCAAATGGCACAATATTCAGGCGAAGAAGGGCAAGACCGACGCTGCCCGCGGCAAGATTTTTACCAAGATTGGCCGTGAAATCGCTATCGCTGTCCGCGAGGGCGGCGCCAATCCAGAATCCAACAGCAAGCTGAAGGATATTATCGCCAAGGCCAAGGCCAACAACATGCCCAACGACAATATTCAGCGCAGCATCAAGAAGGCCGCTGGCGAAGGCACCGGCGCCACCTACGAAGAAATCACCTACGAAGGCTATGCCCCCGGCGGCGTGGCCATCATCGCCCGGTGCGTCACCGACAACCGCAACCGTACCTCCAGCGACGTGCGTCATATTTTTGACAAGCACGGAGGCTCCCTGGGCACCCCCGGCAGCGTGAGCTATATGTTCGACAACAAGGGCCTGATCGTGATTGAAAAAGAGCCTGGCATGGACGAGGACGAAATCATGATGACGGCCCTGGATTCCGGTGCCGAGGACGTGAAGGTGCAGGAAGACGCGTTTGAAATCTATACCGCGCCTAACGATTTTTCCGCCGTGCGGGAGCAGATGGAAAAGGCGGGCTATGCTTTCCTGTCCGCTGATACCCAGATGATCCCCCAAAACACCGTGGCCCTGCCCGACGAGGAAGCCATCGCCAAGGTGCAAAAGCTTTTGGATATGCTGGATGATAACGATGACGTGACCGAAGTGTACCATAACGCCGAGCTGCCCGAGGAAGAGGAAGAAGAATAAGCCTTCCCTGGCGCCTGGAATTGACAGAGGAGAACCATGCGGATTCCGTTTTTTCGAGCAGCCGCAATGCTCCTGTGCATGTGCGTTTTCCTGACGGGAAACGCGCATGTTTCTTTTGCGGATGATTTGACTCTCACCGAGGCGTACTTCACCCAGCCGGAAACCTATTCCGGCATGATCGAGGTGCCCGGCAAAGGGCCCATGCGCTATTACGCCCAGAACGATCCCCTTTGGACAGACCTGGCCTATGAGCAGAGCACCACCAAGGCCCGGCGTCCCTTTGGGGACGGCGGGTGCGGGCCTACGGCTGGGGCCATGGCCATTGCCAATTTGGTGCCGGAGGAGGAACTGAGCCGGATCGGGCAATACGCCAAGAAGGAGTATTCCCTGTGCCCCTGCTCCATTACCAAGGAAAAGTGTATCCATGCCTATCACGCCCGCTATATCCTTTCTTCCCAGCGGGATTACGTGCGCTTCCTGCCCCTGGTGCTGGCGGACTTCGCCATCGGCAACAACACCTTCGGCGTCTACGGCCGTACCGCGGACAAGGGCACCAATGCGGGATTCCTCTATCAGGTGGCGAAAGCCTACGGGGTGAGCATCCTGGCCACTACCGATAAGGATCTGGCAGCCCAGGCCCTGGAATACGGCGACACCGTGGTGGGCCACGCCTCCCGGGGCGGCGCGTTTACCAACACCGGCCATTACGTTTTAATCGCCAACATGGACGATCAATTCGTTTATGTGCTGGACCCTCTGTACCGGGAAACATATAAGACCAACCAAAGCAGTAAGCTGAATATCCTTCAGCCCGGCCTGGTGGCCATTGCCCATCAGGATTACAGCGCTTCCGGCATCGGGTCCTATATGATCTTTCACCGGGACAGATAAAACTTTTTAGTCAGGGAGAAGCAGAATGGCTGCGCTTTCTTTGCCTATCTTCTTGATTGAAATTGTTTTCGCAATTCATCATAACCAGATTCATAGGAATCAAACAATGATGATTCAAAACAGGGATGCCGTTGGAAAGATACTTTAGGATGAGACACGGCCGTTCGGAGCGATCCGGGCGGCTGTTTTCTTTTGAGCATTATAGCCTGGCAACACTGATGGATTTTTTTCTCTCCCGCTATAGATCAACTGAAAGTAGACATACGGTCAAATATCCGTGCTATGATATTCGTGTCAGAGCGTAACAACGCAGGAAAGGATCATGAGATAGATAAGGAAAATGCAGACTGGAAGAAAACCTTGCGCATTGCAAAAATCCAGATTATAATGAAACTGTCAAAAACGGATAGGAGAATAAAATATGAACAGCGAAAAGAAAAGAACCACTTTAATGATGATCGAACGGGCCAACAGCGGCGAATCGCTGGATCAGATGCTGAAGGCCATCAAGCAGTCCCGCAAGCTGTCCCAGATTCTTTTGCCGAAAATGGGAACCATGAGCAACGAAGTGCTGGCCGACCTGGTGGGATGCAGCCGGGCGTATGTATACGGCATCATGGGCGGCACAAAGCACCCGGAAAAGGATATGCTGCTGCGCATGGCCTTTGTGCTGGGCATGAGCGTGGATGAAACCCAGGAAATGCTGCAAGCGGCCCATCGCGCGGCCCTGTCCTCCAAGGATAAGCGGGACATCTGCCTGATCTTCGGCCTGGTGAACGGGCTGGATCTGGAGACCATGGACGAGGTGCTCCTGGATCAGGAGCAAAAGCCCCTCTCGTCTTCCGGGAAGGAAGAGGAAAAGCTCTATGACCTGATCTCCTTCCACCTGGAAAAGACCCAAATGAAGCTGGAAGACCTGCTGCCCCGCGTCCAGTGCGACGCGAAAACCTTCCGGGCGATCATGCGGGAAGAGCAGTTCGCTCCCCGGGACCTGCTGCTGCGGGCGGCGCTGGTGCTGGGCATGGAGCTGCCCGAAACCCAGGCGATGCTGAAAATCGAAAAAAAGCCCGTCCTCTCCGTCAAGGACGAACGGGACATGTACATCATGAACGGGATCGCCAATAAAGTCAGCCCCCGGGAACTGGACGCGAAGCTGCTTGAACAGGGCATGGAGACGCTGTGGAACCATACCTGAACGGAATCTCCATCGGTTCAATCGTCGAAAGGAGAAAGCAATGAAATCATTTCAGCAGGTTTTTCATGCGGAGAAACCCATTCTTGCCATGCTTCACCTGTACGGCTTTACGCCCGACCAGGTTCACGAACTGGCCAAACGGGAAATGGACCAGCTCTACACCAATGGTGTGGACGCGATTCTGGTGGAAGATTATTTCGGGTCGCCGGAGGATGTGGAGTGGGCGCTGAATGAGCTGAAAAAGAATTATCCGGAGAAGGCCTATGGCGTCAATCTGCTGAGCGATCCTGAAAAGGCGTTTCGTCTCGCCATCCAATATGGCGCGTCGTTTGTGCAGATCGATTCCGTGTGCGGCCATCTGCGCCCCGGCTCCCACATGAGCGGGCATGATAAACCTAAGCTCTACGACAAAACCTGTGACGGCGATTTTGCGCAGAAT
>CAMOUF010000061.1 GCA_946626395.1 uncultured Clostridia bacterium | reverse complement strand
GTGAAAATGATACAGGGCGATCAGGAATCCCCTCCTTCCGGGGGATGGGAATGCGTTTCCTGATACACTTTCCAGGTTTCTTTGGCCTCCGCGGTTGTCAGTATCTTTTTCATCAGCTGATAAAAATCAGCATCCTCAATCTCCTTTGATTCGGGGAGAATATGCTCAATGGCTGCGCCTTTGGTAATCAGCCGGTGCGTGCGCTTCGCCCGTTCTCCGCGTTTGTAGTATTCATCCAGGTTTTCCAGGCGTTGGATTCGCTTATCCAGAATATCGTTTTCCTCCATGGCCTGAACAACTACCTGCACGTTTTTTCGGTATTGTTCCTTTTTCTTTTCAATATCCCGGCGTATTTTGTTATCCATGGGTTCCTCCGTTATCAGTGGTCGGTTTGCTATTGCAATATCATTTGTCTCGATGATGGGATAGCCGCGAAGCGGCGCAAGGGCAAAGCCCTTGTTCATCGCGCAGTGATGCAGGGAGGATGCGGCATTCGGATGCCGTTATCCTCTGTCTCGCAGAGCGCACATACGGGGCGGCAGGGCTGAACCCGTATATAAGTGCGCCATTGGCATGGAAAATAAAAAACTCACGGACAATCGTTTTCTTTTGTTCCTCCATGGCAACTTTCAATTCTCCGATCAATCTGATTTGCGCTCCTTCCTCTTCGCCAAACCTCCCAGCCATAGGTCAAGGGCCATGGTTTGGGCCCATATGCTTTCTCTTTACACATTTTTATCGTTATGTTGCTCCAAGCAATGCCTTGGCCCGATCCATCTGGGCCTTCGCTTTTTCCTGGCGCAGGTTCCGATTGTTGATGCGCAGGGGCACGCAGCGCTCCAGGATACGGTCATAAATGCGTGCGTGAGCCAGGTCAACGGGATTTTTGAGCTCATTCAGGGTCAGGTTGGTGGTCACGATCAGGGGCTTGCCGCTGCGGTAGCGGCTGTCGATCACATTGAACACCTGCTCCAAGGCAAACTCGGAATTGCGCTCGATGCCCAGGTCGTCCAGGATTAACAGCGGGTATTCGTTCATGCTGTCGATGAAACGGCTGCGCTCCTCGCTGCGCAAGTCGGTGAGCGTGTTCAGGATGCGGGCGAAGTTGGTCATCATCACTGGGACACCCTGTTCGATCAGCGCGTTGGCGATGCACCCGGCGAAGAAGGTTTTGCCTGTGCCCACGCCGCCCCACAAAAGCAGTCCTGTGTTGCTTTCCTGCATTTCCTCCCAGTGCTCCACATAGGTGTGGGCTTTTTTGATTTCGGGATTGTACCCCAGATCATTGGCGAAGGTGCAGTCCAGAAGCGTTTTGTCCTGCAAACCGTTCGCTTTCAGACGGGACACACGGTCCAGAAATTCTTGCTGCTTTCGCTCAGCTTCTGCCTTTTCTTCTGCTTCCCGTCTGCAAGCGCACATCACCGGCGGTGTGACGAACTTTCCAAGCACCTCCACTCTGACTTGCCGGGGTGTGCGGCACTTGGCACAGTAAATCAGTCCATCGTCGCCCATATATTCATCCTCCGTGGGCTGGCGGTCCGCAAACATATTGTGAAGAAGATCACTGATCGTGTTCATAAACTCTCTCCTTCCTGGCAGGAATAATCCCTTTTGACCTGCCTAATTACCTGCTGGTCCCGGGCTGCCCAGTCCAGAATCGTTGCCGCATGATCCGCGTATTTCTTCCCGGTGGAAGCCATGTAACGGGACAATCGCTCCACATAATCCTCGAAGTCAGGAACAGTCTGCCGCAGTGTGTCCGCCTGCTTCTCCGTCAGAAAAACATTGTGAAAATGTCCGAACGCCATGGACGGTGACATATAACTCAATCGTTCTTTCTCTTTTATTCTTTCTCTATTATTTCTATTAGGGGACAGTTTTCTGTCCGTATCACAGACAGTTTTTTGTCCATCTGACGGACAGTTTTCTGTCTCTGCAGCAGACAGATTTCTTTCCACTTGGGGACAATTATTTGTCTCTTGAGCAGATAGGTTTCTGTCCTCCTGCGGAAAGTTTTCTGTCCCCTCTGCCAGCAGAACATAGATGCAATTTACCCGCTGGTTTCTCTGGCGGCGGCGCTCAATCAGCTTTGCCCGTTCCAAAGCAGAAAGTGCATTTTTGATCGTCATCTCACTTTTGCATAGATCATCCGCCAACTCCCGGATGGTATAATGCAGGTACACATGCCCTTCCGCGTCCTGCCATTGTGTGGTTTTCATGGAAATCCTGGCTCGATCCAGCAGCAGGATATAGAGCAGCTTGGTGGTTTCACTCAAATTGCATTTCAGCAGGAATCGGGGAAATGCCATGAATGGTGGGAGACGGCTTTGTGATGTTACGTAATATCGCATGATTTATCACCTGACCTTATGATGCCTGTGTTATCTTATCCGGCGTCTCTGGCTGCTTTTCCATCGCTTTCTTTTCCAGCATGGATAAAATCAATTCCTGTGCGGAATGATTCGCCTGAGGATTCCCAAAGGATGATACCTGAAAAGTAACTTTACCCATTTTGCTGCGATAAGCTGGCGCTAATGGTACAGCTTCAAAAGTTCTGTTGATCAACATTTCTGCTTATTCCTCCCTGCTGTTTTCTGGCAGTGCATGAAACATAAGCCTTACTGATCTGCATCTGCGAGAACTATTCTATGATAAAATGCCGGAAGGCGCATTGAACGAAAATTGAGTGAAAATTGAAAAAAGTTTTTCAAAGACGAGGAAAGGCAGGATTTTTGGATGTGTATCGTGTATAATAGAATACGATTCGCAGAAGAAAGGGATACCGTCAAATGGAGCGCTGTGATTTTGCGTCGATTATGAAGATTATCCGCAACGACATACTGGATGGGAGCTTTGCCAATCAGAATGAACTGCTTGAAACCTTATTCTCCAGTTATCTGCAAGCAAACAATACATATTTCGACATGGGTTTGCTGAACAAATGGCTGAATGGTCTTTCACGCGTCAGCCCCGCAATTGGATTATTCTATTTGAAAAACAAGAAAAACCGGGATGAGTTGGCTGTCACCATGGAGGATGTCATGCTCCCCTGTTTATCTGACAGCGCTATGACAGTTCAAAAGGTGTTCAACTTATTCATCCAGGATCCGACGATTTCTGAACGGAAGAAGCAGGAATTATCAGCGAATGGAGCTTTTGAAACGAATACAGCCGAAGCGTCGTTCCTCACGGATATACTCATTTTCGGTATGACACGTCCTTTTCAGGCGCGGGACATTCGCAAGCCACGGGCTTTGAGCGATGTTGTACGATCTCCTGAAACCCGTGGATATATTTTGGATGGGGAAGTGCCGGAACCCTGCGAGCATTTCTTTGGACGAGAAGAAGAAATCGAATCAATTCATAACGCTTTGAATTGCTATGGCAAGATATTTGTAGAAGGATTGCCGGGAATAGGCAAAAGCGAAGTGGCAAAAGGCTACGCGCGGGCATATAAAAAAGAATATACCAATATCCTATATATCATGTATTCCGGTGATTTGCAGCGTGATATTGCGAATCTATGCTTTGCTGACGATATGCCGAACGAAGAGGAAAAGGACCGTTTGTACCGGCATGATCGTTTTTTGAGAACCTTGAATGAGGACACCCTTTTGATCATCGACAATTTTGATACGAAATCGGCCAAGGAAGCATCTTTATTCAATCTGCGAAAATATCACTGCCATATTCTGATCACAACTCGCTGCAGATGGGCAGGATACAGGAGGATGCGAATCGGCCCGGTCAAGGATGTAGAATCCCTGTTTCAAATGGTAGCGCAGTTTTACCCCGATGCGGAAGAAAACAGAGAAACCGTGATGAAAATCATGGAAGAAGTGCAATGGAATACGCTGATGGTTGAATTGATCGGCCGTTTATTGGGACAGGGTTTGAATCGCCCCGATGACGTTTTGACCAAGCTGTATTACTTGGGAACGCTCGTATCGGGAGATGAAAAGGTCAGAATCAGTAAGGACGGAAAAATTCGACGGGATACTGTTACAGCCCATATTCAGGCGCTGATGGCGCTCAGTGAACTGACGGCGGGTCAAAAAGAGATCATGCGGTGCATGGTGCTGATTCCGCCGACAGGCATATCCGAACTGCTGCTTGTCAGATGGATGAATCTGGACAATGCGAATGAGATTGAGGAACTGATTGAGCGGGGTTATCTGACCCAACTGAAGGATAACAATGTCATGATGCCCAGAAGCATTCAAAAGGCATGCCTGGCGGAATTGATGCCTTCCCCTGGCAAATGCAAAACGTTTTTGGACTCTATTCGTTTCGATTGTACCGAGCATTACAGAGCCTCTTCTTTTTATGCTCTCATTTTAAAAATCATACAGGCTCTTCTGGATGGTTCAATTGATGAAAAAGAATATCTATTGCAGTTCTTGCAGGATATGGTTCCTTATGTTGAAAAATATGACCGTCAGGATGTCTTGGGCGAAATGGCCAGCCATATTATGATACTCGTATACAGACATGACAGCTTGAAAAAAGATTATCCCCGTTTCAGTTACTATCAGGCAAAACCAGATCCTGATCCGGAAAGAAGGATATCCACCCTGAATTCAGCTCTTTCAATGCTGGATTTATCACAAGGGGAAAGCGCTCAATTGGCACGGATGATATACCAGGCGATAGGAGAAGCATACCTCGAATTGGGAGATCAAGACTCGGCAAGAAAAAGCTTTCTGGCCGCTTTGTTCATTTTGAAAGAGTACAAACCACCTAAATGGAGAGATTTCTTTATGGACGCGCTGAACACTGCTAAATTATTTAAGCACGTGGGTGCAATCCCGCAAGCGCTTGGAGCAGTTCAAATTCCAGAACGAAGCATCGAGGAAACAAATCCTGATTCCTTTGATCATGGATTGGTATTACAGTTGAAAGGCGAAGTACTGTTGATCGCCGGAGAAACCGATTCTGCTATTGAAGCTTTGCTGCGGGCATATCATATTTTTAAAGATACGTTATCTGATAACCATAACCTGTTTACAAAAAAAGAACGGCAAATCAAGGAACTGTTGGCAAAAGCCGGCGTACAAGATATAAGCGATCAGAATAATCCATGATAAAGATCAAGTCCAGGGAAAACAAGCTTCCCTGGATTTTTCAATTTCAGCTCAATTTACGCTCAATGTGCCGCAGGCAAGTTTCTTTTATAATATGAGGGAACAGGAGCGCAGAAACTATCCTTAGACACAATCATCCTGTAACCTCATTCACAGCAGGCGCAGAAAAAAAGCTCCCCAAAAGGGAAAGAATGTTGTATAATGTTCTTGCGAACCATCTGGGTCTGTTGTTTGGAAAGGACGGAATATGACAAAGTTAAAACAACAGATCAAAACAACCGCGTTATACTGCAGGCTGAGCCGTGATGATGAATACAGCGGAGACAGCGTTTCGATCCAGACGCAGAAAACCATGCTCAGTCAGTTTGCGAAGGAGCGCGGATTTACCAATTGCGAATACTTCGTGGACGACGGGTATTCGGGCACCAATTTCAACCGCCCGGATTTCCAACGGATGCTGGGCATGGTGGAGGAAGGAAAAGTTGGCGTCATTTGCGTCAAAGACCTTTCCCGTCTGGGCCGTGATTACCTGCAAACGGGATACTACACGGAAGTGATCTTTCCCGAACACAACGTGCGCTTCATTGCTATCAATGACAATGTGGACACTGCGGCAGGTGATAACGAGTTTGCCCCTTTCAGAAATATCATCAACGAGTGGTATGCACGTGATTGCAGTCGTAAAGTCCGTACTGCCCTTCGCGCGAAGGCCCAGAACGGAGAATACACCGGCAGCTATCCGCCCTTTGGATACTGCAAAGATCCAATGGATCGACACCATCTGATTCCCAGCGAGTATGCGCCTGTTGTGAAGCGTATGTTCCAAATGTCTTTGGAAGGAAGCACCTGTTATCACATTGCAAGAACATTGGAAAAAGAACAGGTACCAACTCCAAGAGCCAGCCTCATGGAGATGTTTGGAAAATATGAAACAGCAGAACGCGCAAAGTATCCGAATAAGTGGGATAAAACCACCGTTCAGGGGATTCTGCGAAATCCAATTTATTTAGGAATGTTGGTCAGTCAAAAGAGTCAGACGAAATCCTATAAGGACAAGCGCATTGTGCGGAGGCCGGAAGAAGATTGGATGATCGTGGAGAATACGCATGAACCGTTGGTGGACCGCGCAACTTTTGACACCGTCCAGCAGAGGATTCAGGTCAAGCAGCCAGCGCCTCGGGCCAATCCCGAAAACAAACTCAGGGGACTGCTGTTTTGCGGAGGATGCAACACACGGATGACATTTTCCGCCGCTACAAGTAGGAATATCTGTGGGCATTACTGCTGCAGCAAGCACCGGAGATATGGCGGGGACGAGTGCTCTTCTCACTATATTTCCGTAAAGAACATCCAGGCGGTACTTCTGGAGGATATCCGACGGCATGCGAGTCTGGCATCGGAAGATCAGGAACGATACGTTGCTTACCTGACACAGCTTTCCCAGCGCGGATGGCATGGAGAAAAGGCTTCCTATCAGAAGGAAGCCGAACAATGCCAGCGCCGGATGGCGGAGCTGGATGTGCTGATGAAACGCCTCTATGAAGATAACGTATTTGGTAGAATTTCCGATGAACGCTTTGCCAGCATGTCAGCCGATTATGAGGCGGAAACCAGGAAGGTGAAAGAACGGTTGGGGATGCTTGATGAACTGCTGGCCAGCTATACCAGGCAAAATCGGGATGCCAAAGCGTTTGCCAGCCTGGTAGCGCAATACACTGATATTACCTGCCTCACGGAAGAACTTGTGCACACGCTGATCGAAAAGGTGGTTGTACACGAAAAGGAAGTCATTGATGGTGAAACGGTGATGCGCATAGATATTTACTATCGCTTCATCGGGAAGGTTGGCAATGAAAACGGCGAGGCACTCAAAACACAAAAAATGCGCTGGAACACCAAAACATTGGCTCCCAGCGCGTAATCAAAATTGGTGTGCGCAATAAAGATAACTCCCCAGCGTTCCCACTTAGTAACTTAAGGTGTTTCTTTAATATATCCAAAAAATTATTCTCGGAAGGGAGAGCAGGGAGAAGCGCTTTTTGCGTTATGAAAGAGGGGGTTTCCCTGCGCATTGATCCATGACGGCGGAACAGGTGCTTTTGGCCCTGGCGGCCATCCGCGCGCCGCAGACCCGGGATGAATACGACCTGCACGGCCTGGCGGCGGAGGCGCTGCAAAACGCGGACATCGAATTCCGCCATGAAGCGCCCCTGGCCCCCCGGTGCAGGATCGACTTTTTATGCGGCAGCGTAGGCATCGAAATCAAGCGGGGCAGGCCCGACCTGAAAGCGGTGAGCGGACAGCTCAGGCGCTACGCGGAATCGGGCAAGCTGACCGCCGTTATTTTGCTGTCTGAAAAAATCGCTCCCGGCCTGCCGGGGTTCATCGGGGGCATTCCCGTGTATCCTGTCAGCCTGTACAAGCTGTGGGGCATCGCTACGGACACGGGAGAAAGCCAGGCAGACAGCCCATCGGAGGAACCGCCTCTGCAAGAGGAACCCATGACCCCCGCAAACATGCCCGCCGCCCCTGAGGAAACGCCAATTCGTCAGGATTCCGAACCGCCCCGACCGGAAAAGGCGGAAGCGCCGACCCCGGCAGAGGACGTTTTGCCGCCTGCCCCGGCGGCGTTTTCAGGCCATGCCCTGGAGGACCGCATTCTGCGGGATCTGAGCCAGGAGGATGTGCCGCCCTTTTTGCGGGAAGGCGAGCCCGCTTCCTACTATTACGGCACCTTAAGCTACAACGCCCGGCGCAAATGCTGGATCATTAAGGGCGACCCCGCCGTAACGGAACTGGCCAAGCGCCTCTTTCCCGGCAGCGACGCCAAGCGGGGGGAAGCCCGGTTCACCGCCCACCGCCGGATCATCGGAGACGTGAACTGGCTCATGCTGCGCTATCCCCTCCAGGTGGCTCAGCGGGATCAGGGCCGGTGGCAGCAGGCCCTTTCCGACGCCCGGAACTATTACCGGGAACGGGAAAAAGCAAAAATCCTCACCCTGGCCCCCCAGCCCTCTCCCGCGGTGTTTGCCGGAGAGCTCAGGCCCTTCCAGCAGGCGGGCCTTGCCTGGCTGCTGCTGACGCCCCGGGCGCTTTTAGCGGATGAAATGGGCCTGGGCAAAACGGTGCAGGCCCTGGCCTGCGCGGCCCAGGAGGGCATTTTCCCCCTGCTCATCGTGCCGCCGCCCCACCTGGCCCGGAACTGGCAGGCGGAAACAAAGCGCTTCCTCCGGGTGAACGGAAGGGAGCCCCGGGTGCATATCATCAAGGGCTTAAAGCCTTATCCCCTGCCGGAAGCGGACGTGTATATTCTTCATTACCTGCTGCTGCGGGGCTGGAAGCAGGCTTTGCCTAATATGCAGTTTCATACCGTGATCTTTGACGAGGTGCAGGAGCTGCGCCGCACCGGCACGGAAAAATATTCCGCCGCCTCCCTGCTGTCGGAAAGCTGCCAGCGGGTGATGGGCCTGTCCGGCACGCCCATCTATAATTACGGCAGCGAAATCTGGAATGTGATCAATATTCTGGATTACCATTTTTTGGGGGACTGGGAAACCTTCACCCGGGAATGGTGCGCCGGATACGGCAACCGCATCGTGAGCAAGCCGGAATTGCTGGGGGATCATCTGCGCCGGGAAGGGCTGATGCTGCGCCGCACCAAGCAGGAGGTGCTGCCCGAATTGCCGGAAAAGCGGCGGCTGGTGCAGGAGATCGACGCGGACGACGCGCTGTATGTGCATCTCATGGCCCCGGTGTGGGAAAAGCTGTACCGCTGGCGGCAGGACCAGGCCATGTCCCCCTCCGCCCGGGCGCTGCTGGAGGATCAGATTTCCCAGGAGGCCCGCCAGGCCACGGGGCTGGCGAAAGCCCCCTATGTGTGCCAGTTCGTCAAGGCGCTGGTGAACGCCGGGGAAAAGGTGCTTTTGTTCGCCCATCATCACGCGGTGATGGATTTATACAAAAAAGAATTAAAACAAGAAAGGCCGGTGTTCATCACCGGCCGGGAAACCGCCGCCAGAAAAGAAGAGGCGGTGGACAAATTTATGCTGGGCAAAACCGATCTTTGCGTGATTTCCCTGCGGGCGGCCAGCGGCCTGAATTTGCAGCGGGCCACCTGTGTGGTATTCGGGGAATTGGATTGGAGCCCCGCCGTCCATGCCCAGGCCGAGGACCGGGCCCACCGCATCGGGCAGAAGGATTCCCTGCTGTGCTATTATTTGGTGGCCCCCGGCGGCAGCGACCAGGATATGCAGGAAGCGCTGGGCCTCAAGGTCAGCCAGTTTCAGCTGCTCATGGGCGACGCCGCCGAAACCCAGGCCCAAGCCCAAGCCCAGGCCAATTTCGCCCGCCAGCACGTGGAAAAGCTGGTGCTGAAAATGCGTCAGGACTGATTTGTCCCCGATCCCCGGCCCCCGGCGGCCATGGTCACGGTGAGCTTGAAAATATGCTCTTCCGTGGCCACGGAAGCCATGCCGCCGTACTTTTCGGCGATGGACTGGATGGAGCGCAGGCCGAAGCCGTGGTGGCGCTTTTCGGTTTTGGTGGTCATCAGCTGTCCCGCCTCATAGCGCAGCTCATTTTCAAAATAATTCTGCACCACCAGCACGATCATTTCACTGCGCCGGGCGGCCTTCAAGGAAACAAAGCGTTTTTCCGGCTCCTGCACATTGGCCATGCTTTCAATGGCGTTGTCCATGATATTGCCGAACAGGGCGTAAATATCCAATTCGGACATAAAGTCAAACAGCGTGCCATCCACGATATAAGTAAACTTGATGCCGTTGGTGGCGCAGATGATATTCTTTTCCGTCAGCACCACATCCAGGCTTTTGTTCCCGGTGTCGATGACGGTGTTGTATTCGTTGATGGAATCCTCCAGCCGGTTCAGATACTGGTCAAACTGCCGCTGGCCCTCGGCGGAGCGGATCAGGGCGATCTGGTGCTTTAGATCGTGGCATTTGGTTTGCAGGCTCAGGATGCCCTCCCGGCTCACCTCATAATATTCCTGCTTCCGGCTGATAAAATCCTGCATGCTGGCGTTGTCCTGCCTCAGCCGATCCAGATAGGGAAACACCATCAGCAGCACAAAGTTCATCACGCAGAACAGAAGCGTGGTCAGATAAATCAAAAACAGCATCCGGGACCCGTCGTTCACCATGCGGAAGGCAAATTCCAGCAGCATTTGCAGCAGCACCATAATGAAAAACAGCCTGCGCAGCAATTGGGGGTTCAATTGGCTGGGGCCCCTCACCTGGCGGCGGTAAATCAGATAGCAGGCATAGCAGACGCCGAAATAGATCACATAGGAAAACAGCGATTGGAAGGGGCTGTTCACGCTCCAGGGCAGCCATTCCACGGAGGACTGGATGCCCACGGTGATGGTTTTTAAGGTGTTCCAGGCGATGCGGTACACCGTCAGAGCCACGATGCTGTTAAAGGCGTAATCGCTTTCCGGGGCCTCCACGCAGAAGCGATAGCACAGGGAATACAGCAGGCTCAGCGCCATGATATACACGCTGAAGCCCAACGATTCCAGGTAGACGGAGGAATGGAGCAGCGTGATGCCATAACGCATCAGCCAGCTCATGCCGCACAGCAAAAAAAAGCTGGCCGCGATGCGCCCGCCCCAGCCCCGGCGCTTTTCTCCCCGGCCGAACAAAAGCAGCAGCCAGAAGAAAATCACCGCCGAGGAAATGCGAAAGTCGATATCCGGAATCCACCACTGCGATTGCATCATAAGCTGTCACCCAGATAATTGATAAAGCGCTGCTGAATTTCCTTGCGGTGGGATTTGGAAATGGGGATTTCCTCTCCGTGCACGATGAGGGAATCGTCCCGGACGCTGGTCACATACCGCAAATTCACCAGGTAAGAACGGCTGCACATCAGGAAATGCTGGGCCTCCAGCTTCTCAGCCACCTCGCCCAGGTTGCCCCGCACCTTATGGTCCCCCTGGTCGGTATGGTAAATCAGGTCGTGATTATAGATTTCCACATAATAAATCGAATTGGAATAGACCTTGATGATGCCGGACTGGGTTTTCAGGCTGAACAGCACGCCTGTTCTTTCCTGCACCCGCTTCATGGCTTTTTTCAGCACATAATCGATGGAAAATTGATCGGTGGGCTTGATGATAAAATCCATGGCGTCCACCTCATAGCCCTTGATGGCAAACTGGGCCATGTAGGTCACGAAAATCAGCACCGTGTCCTTGCTGATTTTCCGCATCACCCGGCTGGCCTCCAGCCCGTCCAGCTTTTCCATGCGGATATCCATGAACACGATGTCGTATTCCTCGGTGCTGCGGATGAAATCCACCCCATCCTGGTACACCTGGATCAAAAAGGGCTCCTGCTGCTCCTGAAAAAAATGCTCTACCTGCGCCTTTAACGCCCCCGAATCCCGGGGATCATCGTCCACGATGGCGATCAACAGCATTCAAATTTCCCTTCTTCCATCCGTTCCCATCAAAAGTTCATTTCATCGAACCCTATGATTTTTCATTATTCTAGCATATTTTTTCCCCGGATGCAATCTTTCCCTTCTTCAATTTTTCATCCGCTTATTGCAGGTATTTTTCCAAAGCGGGCACCACCTTGTCCATGTGAACCTGCACGCCCTTGGTGCTCAAATGGTTGTCGATGAGATAGAAAGAGGTGGCGGGATAGAGGGAATCCTCCATTTCCAGCAGGAAGGGAACGGACAGATGCGCCCGCAAAAATGCGTCCAGCGCCCGGCGTTCCTCCGCCGTGCTGTCCTCCGACAGGGCGGAATGGTTTCTCGGCGCGTAGGCAAAGAACACCCGCGCCCCCTTTTCCTGAAATTCATCAAAGACGCTTTGCAGCGCTTCCACCATTTCCAGCGGGAAAGCCTCTCTGGTATAGGGGGCCAGATAGGTTTGCAGCAGCTCGTCCTTTTCTGCGCCGGAGCGGGGCAGCACATAATCACCGTACTGATTGTAGACGGGATGGGCCGCCGGGTTGCCGTCGTCGTCATAGCGCCGGGGGGATTCCTCATATGTCCGGGCTGTCATGGCGGTGCGGGCGTGAAGATACTCCGCCAGGCTGTCAAACACCCGGGAATACTCCCGTAAATCCAGCATGGATACGCAGGCGTAATCCGCCTCCGCCATGGCAAAGAACAGGCTGTCCAGGGCGTTGGATATGCAGAACTGGGTGCGGGGGGTGTCAAACTCCGGGGAGGAGATCAGCGCGTCCCCCGGCTGAACGAATTGCTCCATGAGCCGGTATTGGGGCAGCATATTGGTATAGGCGTACACCCCCATGTTCACCGGCAGATGATCCGGGAAAGCAGCCAAAAACCGTTCGCTGTCGTAGGCATAGCGGGTGGCGGAGCCCCCGGCCAGAATCAGCTTTTTTTCTTCGGCATGAAGCCGCAGCCAGTCCAGCTTATCGGCAAAGGCGGCAAAATAGCTGACGGAATAGCGGGGCGAGGTGGCGGCGCTGATGTGCAGGGCGGTCAATTGTTCACAGCCGGAAAAGCTGCTGTCGTACACGTAATACAGGCTGTCGTACAGCCAGATTTCTTTTAGCCTGCTGCCGCTGAACGCCCCCTGCTCGATGGCAAACAGGGAAGGGGGCAGCACGGCAAAATCAATGGGCGCATTCGCAAAAGCTCCATTGCCAATATAGGTCACATGCAGTCCGCCCAGGGTGTCTGGCACAGCCACGGTTTTCCCCTCCCCTGTCCAGCCGGTGATCCGGGCACCGCCATCCTTTTCCTCCCAGGTAAATTCCTTTTCCGGGTTCACGGGAATCCATTCCAGATACAGGATTTTCCCATCGGCGCTGTCCACGCGGCTGCCAAAGGGAACACGCTGGCCCGAGCCATCGGCGGCGGTGTTCCAGCACAGGGGCGCGTACCCCTCCCGCCGGAACAGCCGCTGGCCCAGGGCCGTGTTGGTGCGCAGATGGGAGACAGAAACCGGGAAGGAAATCCTGGTGTCCGTGTCCCGGATGGGCTGGCCCCCGTTGGCATCAAAATACATCACCGCCGGGCCCTGAGCGGCATCATGGGGCGCCTCAGTGGAAGCGGGCATATTTTCCTGGCCAGGCCGCAGCCGGGCAGCATGGACGCTCCAGAAATAATTGGTCACATAGCGGCTGTAGGCTTCCCCAGGAACAATGATATCCGCCTTCGTGCCCGCCAGCAAATCCGGGCCCACAGACAGCAGGCTGGGGTTTTCCTGGAGCAGGACGATGGTTTTCAACTGGGCACACCCGGCAAAAGCGCCGTTCTCGATTCTGCGCAGGGAGGCGGGCAGCGTGATTTCCTCCGCCTGGCTGCCCTTCAGCGCCGAAGCGGACAGGGCCGTGACCGGCAAACCATGGCGGGACGCGGGCAGCGCCAGCGTTTTTCTTTCTTTTCCTTCTTCCGTCAGGCCCACCACCGCGGCTTCCGTTTCCGTTTCCTCATAGAGGAACCTATCCCCGTCCGCTTGATTCCCCGTTTCAGCGGACCGGGCCATGGAGGGCGGCGGTTCAGGCAGGGCAATGGGCTTGCCGCCGGACACGCCCAAGGCGCTTTGCAGCGTTTCCGCCAGGCGGGCGGTATACACCACGGCCCCGGCGGCGTTCAGATGGAAATTGGTATCGAAAAACCAGGCGCTGTTTAAAATACTGTCCTCCGCCGTTCCCAGAACAGGGGCGGCCAGGGAAGATGCCAGGGCGGCATTCAGCTTTTCAGGATCAGACCCTGGCAGAACGGCGGCGGCGTTCATGGGGCAAAAAGCGTAATAAACCTGCGCGCCTTTATTCCGGCAGGCCCGGGTGAATTCATTCATCTGCCCGGCAAAGACGGCGGAAGGCGTCTCATGTAAGTCAATCATCATGTCCGGGTCATAGCCCCCGGGCATGGCGTTGCCCTCCCGGCCTTCGGCAATCAGATCGCCCCAGGCGTTGATGTGGCTGCGGGCATACACCCCGTCGCCCTCCGGCGCGTTTCCCTTCAAAAAAAAGGACAGCTTTTCCCCGGCAAAGGGCAGGGCCTCTCCCACCAGGGCCCGGCGGCGTTCCCCTTGCAGGCGAAGGAGCAGCCTGGGGTTCCCGTCCGCCGCCTGCCACATGGCCCGGGGGCCGAAAAAGCCGGACAGGGTTTGGGCGTTTTGCTCCGGCATGAGAATCACCGCGTCCCCGGGACGGATATCCGGCAGCGCCAAATCCAGCATCGGGGCGGTGCCCAGGCCGCCGTACAGGCCCAGGTTCAGCACCCGCCAGCCCGGCAGCGCTTCCTCCAGCAAATCGCTCCGCAGGCTGAACGCCGCCGCCGACCCGCCCAGCACCAGGACGCGGGGCCGCTGATCCTCCCCCCTGAGCAAGGCCATTTTATCCTGGAGCGCGGCCAGGTAGGTTTCGCTATATTGAGGCGGCAGGGCAAACAGGATCAGCGTGAACAGCGCCGCCAGCAGCGCCGGCGGCAGCAGCAGAAGCCCGAGCCGCTTCCCCATATCGTCATCTTCCTTTCCTTTATTTCAAAATCCCACCTGTCGTGTCAGGAAGGGTGAAATGCATCGCTGTCCCCTTTAAGTAACTGAAAGCGTTTTTTACGGATCGGCAGAACCAACACACCCTGACAGAGAAAAAGCCGCCGGAAAGGATTTCGCTTTCCCGGCGGCTGCCTTATACTATTCGCGTTTTAAAATCTTATCAGATTTGGGATGGATTTTTCGCTCTGGCAAAGCTGAACGAAGGGAGGCGTAGTAGGGCCGAAGCGCCCGGAAAATGTGCCAGT